>CAZQPN010000012.1:0-13014 GCA_964595215.1 uncultured Rubrivivax sp.
CGGCTGCTGCAGGAGGCCGAGGCCAAGGATCCTGGCTGACGGCCGCCGGCCGGCGCGCGGCCGCGGCTCAGGCGGCCAGCAGCGCGAGCAGCGCCTCGCGCAGCACCCGGGCGTCGGTGCTGGCGCGATGGCGCGCCACGCCGAGCGCGGCGCGCGCCCGACGCCGCTCGTCGTCCAGCCGGCCCAGCGCGTCGCCGCTCACGAGGCGGGCCGCGGCCTCGAGCCGGAACGCCGGCACCTGCTCGGCGGCGTCGAACAGCATCGCCAGCCACGGGTAGTCGTGCGCCCAGCCGTCGCAGTAGACCGTCTCGCCGGCCAGGGCCTCGTTGAGCGTGCGGGCGACGAGATCGGCCGGCCGCCCGTGGCTCAGCAGCGCGCCGCGCGTGATGCCGTGCAGGCCGGCGGCCTCTGTGTCCCAGTGGGTCCAGTGCGGCTGCGGACGCACCAGCGTGCACCAGCTGTGGCCGTCGTCGCGCACGAAGCCGATCTCGATCGGATAGCTCCCGGGGCCGAAGCCCGAGGCTTCGATGTCGAGCGTGCACGGCATCACCCGATGGTGCCGCAAGGCGCGGCCGGCCGGGCGCACCGGGCCCTCAGGCGTACGTGATCCAGTTCGCGTCCGCGTCGCCCTCGAGGTGCGGAATGGCGTTGAAGCTGACGAGCGAGTGCCGGCGAGGCGTCAGCGCGAACTCGCTGACGGCACTGTTGCGGATGCGCAGGTTGAGCTCGATGACGGTCGCCGGCGTCAGGCCCAGCGCCAGCCCGACGGCGGTCGCGATCGGCCCGCCGCTGGAGACCATCAGCACATCGCCGGCGTGGCGCTCGGCCGCGCGCGTCAGTGCGGCGGCGATGCCGGCGACGAAGTCCGCGTGCGCCGGCATGCCGGCCGGTGCGGTGCGGCCGGCCATCCAGGCGGACAGGCCGTCGCGCAGCAGACGGAAGTGGTGTTTGTAGGCCTGCGCGGGGTCGGGCGGCGGCGGAGGTTCGGGATACAGGGCGCGCACGACCGCCTCGGCGTCGTACTCGTCGAGCGCAGGCACGCGCTCGGGTGGGGGCAGGTCGCCCAGGCCCGCGCCAATGGCGTCGAGCGACTGCTGCTGGCGCCGCAGTGTGCCGCTGTAGGCAGCTTCGAACTTCAGCCCGCGACGCCGCATGTGCTCGCCCAGGCGCCGACATTGCCGTTCGCCGAGGGGGCTGAGCCGGTCGTAGTCGGCAGCGCCGAAGGACGCCTGGCCGTGGCGGACGAAGTAGAGGGTGCCCATGAACGCATTGTCGCGGCCGCGCCGCGGCCATGCGGCCCCGCGCGCGACCCGAACATTGTCAGCGGCTAAGCTCGGGGGTTTGCCCGCTCAATCGATCGCCCGCAGGCGGCCTCGCTCGTGCCGACCATCGTGCCCGAACCCGCGCATCACCCCTTGTCGATGTCGTCCGCCCGCTCCATCGCCTGGCGCCGCCTGTGGCAGCCGCGTCACCCGCTGTTCTGGCTCATGGTGGCGTTCAACGGACTGTCCTCGGTGTGCACGACGGTGTTGCTCGGCGTGCCGCTGGCGCCGGGCTGGACGCTCGCGCTGGCCGTCGTCGCGCTGGGCAACGTGGGGGCCGGCATGCTGGCCGCCTGGCGACTGCTGCGCGGTGACTGACCCGGCCATGATCCGGGCCGCGGTCCTTGTTGCCGGCGAACGGGCACACTGGCGGCCATGACGCCGGACAACGCCTTGCCAATGAACCCGCGACCGCCACTGACCGCACTGCGCGACCTCGATGCCCAGCTCGCCAGCGCCGGCTTTGCCGTGCTCGATGCCGCGGCGCTGGCGCAGGCCGGCGGCCCCGACGCCACCACCGCCGCGCGTTGGTCGGCCTTCTGGCACGACCTGCCGCCGGACACCCACCTGCTGGACGGCGGCCGCTACCGGCGGCGCCGCCACGGCTGCTTCGTCGTCGACGGCGCGCATGTCGAGCCGGTCCCGCACCGCGCCCACTGGCAGCCAGTCGACTACAACGCGTTGCACGGCGGCCTGGAGCGCTGGTTCGAGCCGCTGCCGACCGCGCTCGTCGCCGACCCGGCCTGGCCTCGCCTGCTGGGCGCGCTGGCCGCGCGCGCGGACGCGCTGCGCGGTCCGGGGCCGTGGTTCGTCGAGGCGCACCCGTTCCGCATCGACACCACCGACGGCATCGGCCGGCCGACGCCCGAGGGTGCGCACCGCGACGGCGTCGACCTCGTCGTCGTCGTGCTCGTGGCGCGCCACAATGTCAAAGGCGGTGAGACGCGTGTGTTCGACCTGCGCGGCCCGCAGGGCATGCGCTTCACGCTCGACCAGCCCTGGAGCGCGCTGCTGCTGGACGACACGCGCGTGATCCACGAGTCGACGCCGATCCAGCCGCTGGACCCGCAGTCGCCAGGCTGGCGCGACACGCTGGTGCTGACCTTCCGGCGCGGCGGGTTCCAGGCTCCGGATTGAGCGTCCGCCCGGCCCTACCGCTGCCCGTCCGTCTCCTCGCATCCATGACGACCCCTCTGGCCATCGACTTCGACGCTGTCCGCGCCGCCGCTGCGCGGCTCGCCGGCGTCGCGCACCGCACCCCGGTGCTCACCTCCGCCACCATCGACGCCGCCACCGGCGCGACCGTGTTCTTCAAGTGCGAGAACCTGCAGCGCATGGGCGCGTTCAAGTTCCGCGGCGCCTACAACGCGCTGGCCCGCTTCTCGCCGGCGCAGCGGCGCGCCGGCGTGATCGCCTTCAGCTCGGGCAACCACGCGCAGGCCGTCGCGTTGGCGGCGCGGCTGCTGGACATGCCGGCGGTGATCGTGATGCCTCGGGACGCACCGCCGGCCAAGCTGGCCGCCACGCGCGGCTACCTGGCCGACCGCGCCGGTAGCGAAGTGGTGCTCTACGACCGCTACTGCGAGGACCGCGAGGCCATCGGCGCACGGCTGGCGGCCGAGCGCGGCATGGCGCTGGTGCCGCCCTACGACCACTCCGACGTGATGGCCGGGCAGGGCACGGCGGCGCTGGAGCTGCTGGAGGAGACCGGGCCGCTGGACGCGCTGATGGTCTGCGTCGGTGGCGGCGGGCTGATCAGCGGCTGCGCGGTGGCGGCGCAGGCGCTGAGCCCCGGCATCGCCGTCTGGGGCGTGGAGCCCGAGGCCGGCGACGACACGCGTCAGAGCCTGGCGCGCGGCGAGATCGTGCACATCGCCACGCCGATCACGATTGCCGATGGCGCGCAGACGCAGCACAGCGGGCAGCTGACCTTCCCGGTCATCCAGGCGCTGGTGAAGGGCATCGTCACGGTGACCGACGACCAGCTGGTGACGACGATGCGCTTCTTCGCCGAGCGCATGAAGCTCGTCGTCGAGCCGACCGGCGCGCTCGGTGCCGCTGCGCTGCTCGAGCGTGCCGACGGTCTGCCGGACTGCCGCGGCCAGCGCGTCGGCGTGATCGTCAGCGGGGGCAATGTCGACCTGGCGCGCTACGCGGCGTTGATCGGCGGCTGAGTCAGCCGTCGGGACGCGCCTTGCCGACCACCGCCGGCTGCCCCGGCAGGTGCTGTGCCGACGTGATGCCCATCGACACGTAGATGCTGGTCAGCGCCTCGATGCCGACCTCGGCCGGCGTCACCCAGTCGTGAGGCACGTACAGCAGCCCGCCGCCGACCGGCAGCGGCGCGGTCGGCACGATGACCCCAACGTAGGCCCGCCCGCCGATGAGCACCGGCTGCGGCGTCGACAGCAGCGCCAGCACGGCGACGCGGCCCGGATCGGCCGCATCCGCCGGCGGACCGCCGAAGTGGCACCACACCGCGCTCATCTGCTTCACGCCCTCGCTGTCGCGCTGCGCGAAGAGCCCGACCATCTTCTGCGCCAGCTCGTAGACGTTGCGCACCAGCGGGATGCGGCGCAGCACGCCGTTGACCAGCCTCTCCAGCCCGCGCTGCAGCCGCGTCTCGACCAGCAGGCCGAGCCCGAAGACGGCTGCCGCGACGATCGCGACACCGATCGCGTAGCCGGCGATCTCCGAGCCAGTCACGCCCAGGCCGATGCGGCTCAGCCCGCGCCCGATCGCGCTCTGCGGGCCCAGCCACTGCAGCAGGATGCTGGCGGCCCACCAGAAGACCAGCACCGTCGCGGCCAGCGGCAGCGCGGCCAGCAGGCCGGTGGCGAAGATGCGCAGCAGATGCGGGGTGGGGCGGGTCATCGCGGCATTATCCGGGGCAGCCGGTGCGCTATCGTGCGCGCCTCGCCGTCCCCGGCGGTCGCGCCGCGCCGCCCGTACGTCCATGTCCGACACGCCATCCCCGTCACCTGCCGCGAAGCCGTCCGACGACACCGACAGGCGCCTGCGCGAGCGCGTCGACCGCCTGCTCGCGCAGCCCGCCGCGCAGACCAGCGGCCACGTCACGCTCCGGTCCGGACAGGTGCTCGACTACACGCTGGCGGCCGACTTCCTGCCGGTGCCGGGCAAATCGCTGGAGGCCGCGCCGCCGCAGGCCGCGGTGATGGCGACCAGCTACCTGATGCCCGGCACGACGCCGGCCGCGCGCCCAGTGTGCTTCGCCTTCAACGGCGGACCGGGCTCGGCGTCGATCTGGCTGCACCTCGGCGCGCTCGGGCCCAAGCGCGTCGTCGTGCCCGACGACGGCTCGGCGGCGCCGCCGCCGCACGCCGTGGTCGACAACCCCGAGACCTGGCTCGAGGCCTTCGACCTCGTGTTCGTCGACCCGCCGCACACCGGCTGGTCTGTCGCCGCCGGCGAGGATGCGCGCAAGACGCTGTGGTCGGTCGACGGCGACGTCGCGGCGCTGGCCGAGGTGATCCGCCAGTGGCTGACGCGCCACCGGCGCTGGGGCTCGCCGATCGTTCTCGCCGGCGAGAGCTACGGCACGACGCGCGTGGCGGCGCTGGCGGACAGATTGCTCGGGCAGGGCGTGAACCTGGCCGGGCTGGTGCTGGTGTCGTGCGCGATGGACCTGCAGAGCCTGAGCTTCGACCCTGGCAACGACCTGCCGTACGCGCTCTTCCTGCCGGCCCTCGCGAACGCCGCCCAGTACCACGGGCTGCTGGCAGGCAGGCTCGCGTCGTCGTCCGAGGCCGCACGGCAGGCGGCCGAGGACTTCGTCGCCAGCGACTACGTCGCCGCGCTGCACGCCGGCGCGCGGCTCGGCGACAAGACGCGCAGCCGCATCGCGCGCCGCATCGCCGAGCTCACCGGGCTGCCGCGCGCGCTGGTGGAGGAGAAGAACCTGCGCGTCAGCGACCAGACCTTCTTCTTCGAGGCGCTGCGCGCGCAGGGGCGCATCGTCGGCCGGCTCGAGGCGCGCAGCACCGGGCCGATGGCGGCCAGCCGCACGCGCGACTGGGAGTTCGACCCCGGCATCGAGGCCATCGCGCCGGCCTACACGATGGCCGGCCTGGCGTACTACGCCGAGGCGCTCGGCCTGCAGCCCGAGGCGCGCTACGAGACGCTGTCGCACGACGTGCACAAGGGCTGGAACTGGAACCGCGGCGAGGCGCGCGGCAACGCCTACGCCTGCACCAGCCCCGATCTGGCGCGCGCGCTGCGCCGCAACCCGCTGCTCAAGGTGCTGGTGGCCAGCGGGCGCTACGACCTCGGCACCCCCTACAGCGCCACCGACTGGTCGCTGGCTCAGCTCGACGCCCCGCCGGAGGTGCTGCGCCGCGTGACGCATCGCTACTACGATGCCGGGCACATGATGTACACGCGCGAAGCCGACCTGCGCCGCCTGAAGGCCGACCTGATGGCCTGGATGGCGGCCTGAGGTCGATACGGCAGACTTGGATCAAGGGGCAAGACGATGCACATCGGCATCCTGACCGGCGGCGGCGACTGCCCTGGGCTGAACGCCGTCATCCGCGCCGTCACGCTGGCGCTGCTGGGCGACGGCGCGCGCGTGACCGGCATCGAGCGCGGCTTCCTCGGCCTCGTCGAGCGCCGTGTGCGCGCGCTCGACGCCGCCACCGTCGGCGGCATCCTGGCCGAGGGCGGGACCATCCTCGGCACGCACAACAAGGCCGACCCCTTCCACTGGTTCGGCGCCGGCGGGGCCGACATGTCCGGGCAGACCATGGGCTTCGTGCGCGAGCTCGGGCTGGACGCGCTGGTCGCGATCGGCGGCGACGGTACGATGTCGATCGCGAACCGCTTCTGCGAGCTCGGCCTGCCGGTGGTCGGCGTGCCCAAGACGATCGACAACGACATCGCGCACAACGAGCGCAGCTTCGGCTTCGACAGCGCGGTGGCTG
Organism: uncultured Rubrivivax sp.; assembly: GCA_964595215.1. Classification (GTDB taxonomy): domain Bacteria; phylum Pseudomonadota; class Gammaproteobacteria; order Burkholderiales; family Burkholderiaceae_C; genus Rubrivivax. The sequence goes on from CAZQPN010000012.1 coordinate 6,263, forward strand.
TCGTCGCCGAGGCGCTGGACCGGCTGGCGACGACGGCGCGCAGCCACGGCCGCGTGATGATCGCCGAGACGATGGGCCGCTACGCCGGCTGGATCGCGCTCGAGGGCGGGCTGGCCGGGGGCGCCGACATCGTGCTGATCCCGGAGCAGCCGTTCGACATCGACGCGGTGGCGGCGCGCTGCCGCGCCAACGAGCAGGCCGGCGGCTGCACGCTGATCTGCATCGCCGAGGGCGCGCACGCGCGCGGCGGCTCGATGACCGTGCAGGCCCGGGTGGAAGACAGCCCGGACCCGCTGCGCCTGGGCGGTGTCGGCCACTGGCTGCAGCAGGCGCTGCAGCCTCTCGTGGCGAGTGAGGTGCGCACGACGCTGCTCGGCCACGTGCAGCGCGGCGGCACTCCGACGCCGTTCGACCGCGTGCTGGCCACGCGCTTCGGCGTGCACGCCGCGGGCCTGGTCAAGTCCGGCGGGTTCGGGCGCATGGTGGCGCTGCAGGCCGGTGTCTGCACGAGCGTGCCGATCGCCGACGTCGCCAACCGCAACCGCACGGTGCCCGAGGACGACGAGCTGCTGCGCGCGGCGCGCGCCATCGGCGTGTCTCTGGGGCAGACCGGCCCGCACTGAGGCGGCGCCGGCACGGCCCGGTCCGCCGGGCCAGGAAAGACGAAACCCGCCGGGCATGGCGCCGGGCGGGTCAAAAGCCAGAGGCGCCGGCCTATCGGCGACTCGTGCGGCGGAACATGCTCACCGGCGCGCGCAGCGCCGGCGCTGTGCCGTCACTTCAGCTTGGTTTCCTTGTACAGGACGTGCTTGCGCGCCTTCGGGTCGAACTTCAGGAATTCGAGCTTCTCGGGCGTGGTCTTCTTGTTCTTACTGGTCGTGTAGAAATGGCCGGTCCCGGCCGTCGACTCCAGCTTGATCTTCTCGCGTCCACCTTTGGCAGCCATGGCCTACTCCTTGCTCAGAGGTCGCCGCGGGCGCGCAGATCGGCCAGCACGGCGTCGATGCCCTTCTTGTCGATCAGGCGCAATGCCGCGTTCGTGATGCGCAGGCGCACCCAGCGGTTCTCGCTCTCGACCCAGAAGCGGCGATATTGCAGGTTCGGCAGGAACCGGCGCTTGGTCTTGTTGTTCGCGTGGGAAACGTTGTTGCCCACCATCGGGCCCTTGCCCGTGACCTGACAGACGCGTGCCATGACGCCATCTCCATGTGAGTCGCCGCTGTCCCGGCCACTGCGGGCCGTCGTCGCTGCGATCTGTTGCTGACTGGCCTGGTTGGCAGACGAAGCACCAAGCGGTGCTGGCTGCCCATCCAGGGTGTCGTGTCCGACAAAGCCTGCGAGTATACCCCGAAACGCCCGATGGAGGCCGGGCGGCGCCGGCCTGCCGAGGCTCAGCCGCTCTGCTGCTCGAGGAAGCGCTGCGCGTCCAGTGCCGCCATGCAGCCGGTGCCCGCACTCGTGATCGCCTGGCGGTAGACGTGGTCCTGCACGTCGCCGGCCGCGAACACGCCCGGCACGCTGGTCATCGTCGCCATGCCGTCCAGGCCGGTCTTGGTGACGATGTAGCCGTCCTTCATTTCCAGGTGGCCCTTGAAGATGTCGGTGTTGGGCTGGTGGCCGATGGCGATGAAGCAGCCGTGCAGCGCGATCTCGCTCGTCGAGCCGTTCTCGGTCGATTTCAGGCGCACGCCGGTGACGCCGGAGTCGTCGCCCAGCACCTCGTCCAGGGTCTGGAACAGGTGCAGCTCGACCTTGCCGGCGTCGACCTTGGCCATCAGCTTGTCGACCAGGATCGCCTCGGCGCGGAACTTGTCGCGGCGGTGGATCACGTGCCCCTTGCTGGCGATGTTGGACCGGTACAGCGCCTCCTCGACCGCGGTGTTGCCGCCGCCGACGACGCAGACGACCTGGTCGCGGTAGAAGAAGCCGTCACAGGTCGCGCAGCCGCTCACGCCCCGACCCATGAAGGCCTGTTCGCTCGGCAGCCCGAGGTACTTGGCGCTGGCGCCGGTGGCCACGATCAGCGTGTCGCAGGTGTAGCTGCCGGCGTCGCCGGTGAGCCTGAACGGGCGCTGGCCGAGGTCGACGGCGTTGACGTGATCGAACACGACCTGGGTGTCGAAGCGCTCGGCATGCTTCTGGAAGCGCTGCATCAGGTCGGGGCCCATGACGCCGTCGACGTCGGCCGGCCAGTTGTCGACGTCGGTCGTCGTCATCAGCTGGCCGCCCTGGGCCATGCCCGTGATCAGCACCGGCTTGAGGTTGGCGCGCGCGGCGTACAGGGCGGCGGTCCAGCCCGCGGGGCCGGAGCCCAGGATCATGACCTGGGCGTGGGAAGGGGTGGCGGTGGTCATCGGGTTCTCTCGTTCGGGTGCGGCGTGTCAATCGCATGGCAGCGGCCGGTCTCGGCGCCGCAAGGGCCATCACGGTATCTTGGGTTCACCCTCGGTCGCTGCAATCACCTCTATGGGCACAATAGGTGAATTCTAGGCGGCGCCCAGCGACCGCGTGCCCGCAGCGACCCGATCACAACAAGCAAGAGAGAGGATCCCGAGCATGTCGATGTTGTCCAATCTGGACCTGATCCGGCGCGTGCCGCTGTTCTCGATGCTGACGGCCGACCAGGCCCAGGCGATCGCCGACAGCGTGACCAAGCGCCGATTCCGGCGCGGCGAACTCGTCGTCGAGCAGGGGCGCAAGAGCAATGCACTGTTCATCCTGCTCAACGGCCGCGCGCGCGTGCTGACGGCCGACGCCCGCGGACGCGAGGTGATCCTGGCGGTGCTCGAATCCGGCGACTACGTCGGCGAGATGAGTCTGATCGACAACGAGCCGCACAGCGCCACCGTGCGCGCGGAGGTTCAGACCGACATGCTGGTCCTGCAGCGGGCCGATTTCCAGCGCTGCCTGCCCGAGCATTCGACGCTGTCCTACGCCATCCTGCGTGGCCTGGTGCGCCGGCTGCGCCACGCCGACCGCCAGATCGAGTCGCTGGCGCTGCTCGACGTCTACGGCCGGGTCGCTCGCACGCTGCTGGAAATGGCCGAAACCGAGTCCGACGGCACCCAGATCATCCGCCACAAGGTGTCGCGCCAGGACATGGCCAAGGTCGTCGGCGCCTCGCGCGAGATGGTCAGCCGGGTCATGAAGGACCTCGAGGAGCGCGGCGTCATCGAGACGCAGGACAACGGTTTCGTCGTCCTCAAGCAGCGGCTGCAGAACGACTGACCCGGCCGCAGCCGGCGCGGCGCGGCCCGGCCGCTGGCGCCGCGCGCTTCGGCCACAATCCGCTTCATGAGCTTTCCTCTCGCTTCGCTGCTGCGCGGGGGCCCGGCGGCCGCACAGGGCGGCGCACCTGCGGCGGTCGACGGCGCGGCCGCGCCGCACTGGCGCGAGCGCCTGTGGCTGGTGCTGGGCGGCGTGGCCTGGCTGCTGGCGCTGATCGCGCTGGCCACGCACGACCCGGCCGATGCCGCCTTCTCGACCTCGGGGGCCGACGTCGCCGTGCACAACAAGGTCGGTCGCCTCGGCGCCTGGGTGGCCGATCTGGCGTACTTCCTGTTCGGCTTCTCGGCCTGGTGGCTGCTGCCGGTGTCGGCGCGCGCCTGGCTCTCGGGGCTGGCGCACCATCTGCGCGGCGATGACGGCGGACCGCCTGCGCCGCGCGGCAGCGTCGCCGTCGGCCTGGTGCTGCTGCTGGCCGCCAGCACCGCGCTCGAGTGGTCGCGCTTGTATCAGTGGGAGACGGTGCTGCCCGGCCATGCCGGCGGGGTGCTGGGCTACACGCTGGGTCCGTGGTCGATGACCTGGCTCGGCTTCGCAGGCTCCGGCGTGCTGTGGATCGCGCTGCTGGTGGTCGGCAGCGCGCTGGCGCTGCGCTTCTCGTGGGTCCGTCTGGCCGACGGGCTGGGTGGCTGGATCGACGACTGGCGCAGCCGCCGGGCCGAGCGCGCCGAGCGCGCCGAGGACCACCGCATTGGCGAGCAGCTGCTGCGCGAGCGCGAGCAGGTGCTGCCCGAGCCGGGCCAGGCCGTGCCCGAGCACCCGCCCATCGTGATCGAACCGCCCGTGCTCGAGGTGCCCAAGGCGGCCAAGCGGCTGCTCAAGGAGCAGCAGCCACCGCTGTTCGTCGAGCTGGCCGACACCAAGCTGCCGCAGGTGCACCTGCTGGATGCCGCGCCGGTGGCGCAGGAGTCGGTGACGCCCGACTCGCTCGAGATGACGAGCCGGCTGATCGAGAAGAAGCTCAAGGACTTCGGGGTCGAGGTGCACGTCGTCGCGGCGCTGCCCGGGCCGGTGATCACGCGCTACGAGATCGAGCCGGCGGTCGGCGTCAAGGGCGCGCAGGTGGTCAACCTGGCGAAGGACCTGGCGCGCTCGCTGTCGCTGGTGAGCATCCGCGTCGTCGAGGTCGTGCCGGGCAAGACGACGATGGCGCTGGAGCTGCCCAACGCGCGCCGCCAGACCATCCGGCTGGCCGAGATCCTGGGCTCGCGCGTCTACAACGATGCCGCGTCGATGCTGACCATCGGCCTGGGCAAGGACATCGTCGGCAACCCGGTCGTCGCCGACCTGACGAAGATGCCGCACTGCCTGGTGGCCGGCACCACCGGGTCGGGCAAGTCGGTCGGCATCAACGCGATGATCCTCAGCCTGCTGTACAAGGCCGAGGCGCGCGACGTGCGGCTGATCCTGATCGACCCGAAGATGCTGGAGCTCAGCGTCTACGAGGGCATCCCGCACCTGCTGGCGCCGGTCGTCACCGACATGAAGCAGGCGGCGCACGCGCTGAACTGGTGCGTCGGCGAGATGGAGCGCCGCTACAAGCTGATGAGCAAGCTCGGCGTGCGCCAGCTCTCGGGCTACAACCGCAAGATCGACGAGGCCAGGGAGCGCGGCGAGCACCTGCCGAACCCCTTCAGCCTGACGCCCGACGCGCCCGAGCCGCTGGAGCGGCTGCCGCACATCGTCGTCGTCATCGACGAGCTGGCCGACCTGATGATGGTCGTCGGCAAGAAGATCGAGGAGCTGATCGCCCGCCTGGCGCAGAAGGCGCGGGCCTCGGGCATTCACCTGATCCTGGCCACCCAGCGCCCGAGCGTGGACGTCATCACCGGGCTCATCAAGGCCAACATCCCGACCCGGATCGGCTTCCAGGTCGCGAGCAAGATCGACAGCCGCACCATCCTCGACCAGATGGGCGCCGAGGCGCTGCTCGGGCAGGGCGACATGCTGTACCTGGCCGGGGGCACCAGCCTGCCGCTGCGCGTGCACGGCGCCTTCGTCAGCGACGAGGAGGTGCACCGCGTCGTCGACTACCTGAAGTCGCAGGGCGAGCCGAACTACATCGAGGGCATCCTCGAGGGCGGCACGATCGACGACGCCGACGCGCCGGCGGGCACCTTGGCAGGTGACGACGGCGAGGCCGATCCGATGTACGACCAGGCGGTGGCGATCGTGCTGCAGCACCGGCGGGCGTCGATCTCCTTCGTGCAGCGCCACCTGCGGATCGGCTACAACCGCGCCGCGCGGCTGCTCGAGCAGATGGAAAAGGCGGGCCTTGTCAGCGCGATGGCGACCAACGGCAACCGCGACCTGCTGGTGCCCAAGCGCGAGGAGTGACGACGGTGTCCGACCCTCAGGACCGCCAGCGCCGCCTGTGCCTGCAGGCCACGCTCGCCGGTGCCGTCTGGCTGGCCTCGCGCGGTGCGCGCGCCGCGCCGGCGTCGGCGGACCCGGCCGATCGCTTGCGCACCTTCGTGACCGACGTGACCAGCGGCCGGGCGCGTTTCGAACAGACCGTGACGTCGCCGGATGGCGTCAGCCGCAAGGCCTCGTCCGGCCGCTTCGAGTTCGCCCGACCCGGCCGCTTCCGCTTCGACTACGAAAGGCCCTATCCGCAGACCATCGTTTCCGATGGCCGGCGCGTATGGATGCACGACCCGGACCTCAACCAGGTCAGCGTGCGGCGCGTCGACGATGCGCTCGGCGCGACCCCGGCGGCGCTGCTGGCTGGCGGCTCGATCGAGCGCGACTTCACGCTGCGCGACGAGCCGCCGCGCGACGGGCTGGCCTGGGTGCGCGCGACGCCGAAGGCGCCCGACGGCGCCTTCCAGTGGATGGCCGTCGGTTTCCGCGACGCGATGCCGGCGCGCATCGAGATCCTCGACCGTTTCGGTCAGCAGACGGTGATGCGGCTGATCGACTTCGAGGCGCAGGCGCAGGTCGCGCCCGAGCGCTTCGCCTTCACGCCGCCGCCGGGGGCGGACGTCGTCGAGCAGTGACCGGGACGGGGTGACACCGCCCTCGATGCACACGAACGGGCTGCAGGAGCCTCTGTTCGACGCGCCTGCACCCGCGCCTGCGGCGACCGATGGCGCGTCGCTGGCCACGCAGGCCGGCGACGCGGTGCCGCTGGCCGAGCGACTGCGGCCGCGCACGCTGGCTGAGGTGATCGGGCAGTCGCACCTGCTCGGCCGGGGCAAACCGCTGCGCGCGGTGCTCGAAGGGGGCCGGCTGCACTCGATGATCCTGTGGGGCCCGCCGGGCGTCGGCAAGACGACGCTGGCGCGGCTGGTCGCCGGGGCGGTCGATGCCCGGTTCATCGTGCTGTCGGCGGTGCTCGCTGGCGTGAAGGACATCCGCGAGGCGGTCGAGCGGGCCGAGCTGGCGCGCGCGCAGGGCCGACGCAGCATCGTCTTCGTCGACGAAGTGCACCGCTTCAACAAGGCGCAGCAGGACGCCTTCCTGCC
>CAZQPN010000012.1:13024-17757 GCA_964595215.1 uncultured Rubrivivax sp.
CATCAGTGCGGTGCTGGGCGGTGTCAAAGACATCCGCGAGGCGGTGCTGCAGGCCGAAAGCGCACGCGATGGCCTGATGCAACAGCGCACCCTGGTGTTTGTGGACGAGGTGCACCGCTTCAATAAGAGCCAGCAAGACGCCTTTTTGCCGCATGTCGAGAGCGGCCTGTTCACCTTCATCGGCGCGACGACCGAGAACCCGTCGTTCGAGGTCAACTCGGCGCTGCTGTCGCGTGCGACGGTGCACGTGCTCAAGCCGCTGCAGGACGAGGACCTCACTCGCCTGGTCGACCGCGCCGCTGCCGCGCTGGCCGCGCCGGCGCTGACCGACGCCGCCCGGGCGCGCCTGATCGCGCATGCCGACGGCGACGCGCGCCGCCTGCTCAACGCCTTCGAGAACCTCGTCGCGCTGGCCGGCGGCCGTCGCGAGCCCGACGCCGCGCTCGACGAGCCGGCGCTGGAGGCGGCGCTGGCCGAGATGCTGCGCCGCTACGACAAGGGCGGCGACGCCTTCTACGACGCCATCTCGGCGCTGCACAAGAGCGTGCGCGGGTCGGACCCGGACGCGGCGCTGTACTGGCTGGCGCGCATGCTCGACGGCGGCACCGACCCGCGCTACGTGGCGCGTCGCGTGCTGCGCATGGCCAGCGAGGACATCGGCCTGGCCGACCCGCGCGGCCTGCAGGTCGCGCTCGCCGCCGCCGAGACCTTCGAGCGGCTGGGCTCCCCGGAGGGCGAGCTGGCGCTGGCCGAGGCGGTGGTCTTCCTCGCGGTGGCGCCGAAGTCGAATGCCGTCTACAAAGCCTGGAATGCGGCGCGGGCCTTCGTGCGCCAGGACGGTTCGCGCCCGGTGCCGGCGCACCTGCGCAACGCACCGACGAAGCTGATGAAGTCGCTCGGCCACGGCGAGGGCTACCGCTACGCGCACGACGAGGCCGACGGCTACGCCGCGGGTGAGCGCTACTGGCCGGACGGCATGACGGCCCAGCCCTGGTACCAGCCGGTGCCGCGCGGGCTGGAGCAGCGCATCGCCGAGCGCCTGGCGCAGTGGCGGGCGCGCGACCGTGCGTCGGAGGCGCCGCCACGGGACGAGGCGTGACGGCGGATCGTGCGCTGACCCGGCCGGACCGGCCTCGTGGCGGTCCGGCGCGCACCGGCGGCCGTCTGCGGCCTTGGCCGCAAGGTGCGTCGCGCCGCCGGGCGCAGCGGGAAACTCCCCGGCCGGGGCGTGGCGGCGCACTCCTAGAATCCGCCGCATTGTTCGGCATCCGCGGTGCACGGCCGGTTTCTTGCTTGGCCCCCTGTGCACCCGGCGCCGCTCCGGCGCAGTTCCTGCGGGCGGCGTCGACTACCGGAGACCCCATTCGATGGATATCTTCCTGCAACAGATCATCAACGGTCTGGTGCTCGGCAGCATGTACGCGCTGGTGGCACTCGGCTACACGATGGTCTACGGCATCATCGGGCTGATCAACTTCGCGCACGGCGAGGTGCTGATGGTCGGTGCGCTGACGAGCTGGACCGTCGTCTCTGCGCTAGCCCAGTCGGGCATGCCGCCCTGGCTGATCCTGCTCATCTCGGTGCTGTGCGCGATCCTGATCTGCACCATCTTGAACTTCTCGATCGAGAAGGTGGCCTACCGGCCGCTGCGCAACGCGCCGCGTCTGGCGCCGCTGATCACGGCGATGGGCATGAGCCTGATGCTGCAGACGATCGCGATGATCGTCTGGAAGCCCAATCCGAAACCCTATCCGCTGCTGCTGCCGACGGAGCCGGTCGAGATCGGAGGCGCCGTCATCAGCGTGACCCAGATCCTCATCCTCGGCATCACCGCGATGTGCCTGGCGGGGCTGACCTACATGGTCAACCGGACCAAGCTCGGGCGGGCCATGCGCGCCACGGCCGAGAACCCGCGCGTCGCGGCGCTGATGGGCGTCAAGCCGGACCACGTGATCTCGGCCACCTTCGTCATCGGGGCCGCGCTCGCCGCGGTGGCCGGGGTCATGTGGGCCGCCAACTACGGCACCGTGCAGCACACGATGGGCTTCCTGCCCGGGCTCAAGGCCTTCACTGCGGCCGTGCTCGGCGGCATCGGCAACCTCGCGGGCGCCGTTGTCGGCGGGCTGCTGCTGGGGCTGGTCGAGGCCATCGGCGCAGGCTACCTGGGGCAGCTGACCGGCGGCGTGCTGGGCAGCCATTACGCCGACATCTTCGCCTTCGTCGCGCTCATCCTGGTGCTCACCCTCAGGCCCTCGGGCCTGCTCGGCGAGCGGGTGGCCGATCGCGCCTGAGCGGGGAGGGCCGGATGATGAAGAACAAGATGATCGTCTTCCTGCTGTGCGCGCTGGCGCTGATCGCGCTGCCGTTGTTCGCGCAGCAGTTCGGCGCCGGCTGGGTGCGCATCATGGCACTGGCGCTGCTGTACGTGCTGCTGGCCCTGGGCCTGAACATCGTCGTCGGCTACGCCGGGCTGCTCGACCTCGGCTACGTCGCCTTCTACGCGGTCGGTGCGTACATGTTCGCGCTGATGTCCAGCCCGCACCTGTTCGAGACCTTCGAGTGGATCGCGGCGCTGTTCCCGAACGGTCTGCACACGCCGATCTGGGTGATCGTGCCGGCGGCGGCGCTGCTGGCCGCCATCGCCGGCGTCATCCTCGGCACACCGGTGCTCAAGCTGCGTGGCGACTACCTGGCCATCGTGACCCTGGGGTTCGGCGAGGTCATCCGCGTTTTCATGAACAACCTGGAGCACCCGGTCAACATCACCAACGGCCCGCGCGGCCTGGATCGCATCGACTCGATGCGCATCTTCGGTTTCGACTTCGGCAAGGGCATCGAGATCGGCGGCTTCGCGATCCCGTCGGTGACGCTGTACTACTACCTGTTCCTGGTGCTCGTCGTCTTCAGCGTCATCATCTGCTGGCGGCTCGAGACCTCGCGCATCGGGCGCGCCTGGATGGCGATCCGCGAGGACGAGATCGCCGCCAAGGCGATGGGCATCAACACGCGCAACATGAAGCTGCTCGCGTTCGCGATGGGCGCGACCTTCGGCGGCGTCGCCGGGTCGATGTTCGCCGCCTTCCAGGGCTTTGTCTCGCCCGAGTCTTTCAGCCTGATGGAAAGCATCATGATCGTCGCCATGGTCGTGCTCGGTGGCATCGGCCACCTGCCGGGCGTGATCCTGGGCGCGGTGCTGCTGGCGGCGCTTCCGGAGGTTCTGCGCTACGTGGCCGGACCGCTGCAGCAGATGACCGACGGGCGGCTGGACGCCGCCATCCTGCGTCAGCTGCTGATCGCCAGCGCAATGATCTCCATCATGTTGCTGCGCCCGCGCGGGCTGTGGCCCAGCCCCGAGCACGGCAAGGCCGCGCCGACGGCGTCGCAGTGACAGGGGTACGGACATGAGCGACACCGTGCTGAACGTGCAGGGCGTGTCCAAGCGCTTCGGTGGTCTGCAGGCGCTGTCCGACGTGGGCATGACGATCCAGGCCGGTCAGGTCTACGGGCTGATCGGGCCCAACGGCGCCGGCAAGACGACCTTCTTCAACGTGCTGACCGGGCTGTACACGCCCGATGCCGGCAGCTTCGAACTGGGCGGCAAGCCGTACAAGCCGGCCGCGGTGCACGAGGTGGCCAAGGCCGGCATCGCGCGGACCTTCCAGAACATCCGCCTGTTCGCCGACATGACGGCGCTCGAGAACGTGATGGTCGGCCGGCATGTGAGGACCAAGTCGGGACTGATCGGCGCGGTGTTCCGCACCGCCGGCTTCAAGGCCGAGGAGCGCGCGATCGCCGAGCGCGCGCAGCAGTTGCTCGACTACGTCGGCATCGGCCACTTCGCCGACTACAAGGCGCGCACGCTGTCGTACGGCGATCAGCGCCGGCTCGAGATCGCGCGCGCGTTGGCGACCGATCCGACGCTGATTGCGCTCGACGAGCCGGCTGCGGGCATGAACGCGACCGAGAAGGTCGTGCTGCGCGAGCTGATCGACCGCATCCGCAACGACGGCCGTACCATCCTGCTGATCGAGCACGACGTCAAGCTGGTGATGGGGCTGTGCGACCGTGTCACCGTGCTCGACTACGGCAAGGCGATTGCCGAGGGCGCGCCCGGCGAGGTGCAGCGCGACGAGAAGGTGATCGAGGCCTACCTCGGCGCCGGGCACAAGGCCCATTGAGGCGGTGAGGACAGGGGATGAGCACGACGTTGCTGAAGGTCAGGGGTCTGAAGGTCGCCTATGGCGGCATCCAGGCCGTCAAGGGAATCGACTTCGAGGTGCACGAGGGCGAGCTGGTCAGCCTGATCGGCGCCAATGGCGCCGGCAAGACGACGACCATGAAGGCCGTCACCGGCGTGCAGCCGGTGGCCGCGGGCGAGATCGAGTACCTCGGCCAGGCGATCCGCGGTCAGGGCCCGTGGGACCTCGTCAAGCAGGGCCTTGTGATGGTGCCCGAGGGACGCGGCGTGTTCGCCCGCATGACCATCGTCGAGAACCTGCAGATGGGTGCCTTCGTCCGCAGCGATGGCGAGATCGACGGCGACATCGACAAGGTGTTCGGCATCTTCCCGCGCCTGAAGGAGCGTGCGAAGCAGCTCGCCGGCACGATGAGCGGCGGCGAGCAGCAGATGCTGGCCATGGGCCGCGCGCTGATGGCGCGCCCCAAGGTGCTGCTGCTCGACGAGCCGTCGATGGGCTTGTCGCCGATCATGGTCGACAAGATCTTCGAGGTCG
>CAZQPN010000013.1:0-17444 GCA_964595215.1 uncultured Rubrivivax sp.
GCCTTCATCGGCAGCGACACGGCGCTCTTCGAGCGCGCCGACGATTCCGACGGCGCCGTCGGCAACGCGGTGCGCGCGGCCTGCCGGTTGTGGCTGCGCAGCGCGGCGCGCTGCGAGACGCCAGTGGATGCGTGGCCGGACCGCCTGGCCGCGTTGGTCGACGCCGACGAGTACGGCGCCCGCGAGCCCCTGCTCGGCCACGCGAACGATTTGCTGGACGACGCCGCCCTGCGCGGCCTGGCCGCGCGATACGAGCGGCAGCTGGAGGAGGTGCTCGCCGCCGCCGGCGGCGCTGGCGACAGGCGCAGCGACCGGGTGCCGGCCGGCACATACCGGCTGTCGGCGGCGCTGTCGCTGTTGTCCGAGGCGCTGCGGGACCCGGACGTCTTGATGCGCGCGACGCTGCGCCACAGCCCGCAGCCGAACGACATCCAGAAGGAGGGCTTCGTGCGAGCCTACCTGGTGGCCGACCGGCCGGCCGATGCGCTGCGCTGGCTGGACGAGCCCTGGGATCGTTTCCGCGAGCCGGGCCGGTTGCGCTGGCGGGCGCAGGCGCTGCACGCGCTGGGACGCACGGACGAGGCGGCCGCGCTGCGCCAGCAGGTCTTCGAGGCCACGCGGGTGGTGTCGGATCTGCACGCCTGGCTGGATCTGCTGCCCGCCCCGGCCCAGGGCGCGGCCATCGACCGCGCGCGGGCACTGGCCATGGAGGAAGCCGATCCCGAGGTCGCCGCGCGGCTGCTGCTGGACATCGGCGACGACGCCGGGGCGCTGGCGGCGCTGCTGGCCCGCGCCGACCGGCTGGACGGCCGGCGCTACGACGCGTTGCGCTCGCTGGCCAAGGTCTTGGAGGAGCGCGCCTGCTGGGCCGGTGCGACGGCGGTGTACCGCGCGCTGATGCTGGCGATCCTGGAGCGGGCCTACACGCCCGCCTACCGGCACGCGGCGAAGGACTGGCAGCGGCTGCGCGAGCTGGCCGAGCTGTGCCCGGATCCGGCGCCGCTGGCGTCCCCGGCCGAGTTCGAGGCCGCGGTGTGGCAGCGGCATGGGAAGAAGGTGAGTTTCTGGGGGTTGGTCGGCTGATCAGGCCCTGGTCACTGCTGCGAGCTCGCGCCAAGCTCAGGTCGCGGGCCTGAAGAGTGGTGGCCCAGCGCCGGCTCCGTGCCGACCGGTTGCTGGCGAACAAGCCGGCGCAGCGGTGAACAGGCTCTCAACCCGCGTCGAGCGCCGCCTGCACAGCATTGCGAAGCGCGGGCAGTTCATCGGTCACGGTCTTCCAGACAGTGTCCGCATCGATCTGGAAGTAGGCGTGCACGATGCGGTGCCGCATGCCGACGATCGCCGGCCACGGCAGCGCCGGCAGCAGGGCGCGGCCCTCGTCCGAGACATGGTTCGCGGCCTCGCCGACGACCTCGATGGCGCGCACGACGGCGAACAGCAACATGCGGTCGGCGTCCAGGTCCTGCCGCGTGCGGCCCGAGACGAAGGCTGCCGCCGCGTCGGTGGCCTCGACCATGTGCAGCAGGCGGACGCGATCGTCAGGCCGCATGACCTGCCGCAGGTTCGGCCACGTAGATCGTCCGCGCGCTGCGCAGCACCTCGTCCCGGAAGTGCCGGCTGAGATCCTGCGGCGTGCGCAGGTCAACTTTGTGCCCCAGCATCTGGCCGAGCTCGATCTCGATCGCACTCAGCGCCAGCAGCCCCGGCACGCGCCCGGGCTCGAATTCGACCAGCAGGTCGATGTCGCTGTCGGGCCGCTGCAGACCCTTCAGGCGCGAGCCGAACAAGGCCAGCCGGCGGATGCCGCGCGCGGCGCAGATCCTGGCCACAGCCGGGTCGCGCAGGTCGGGCAAGTCCAGTGATGGTGTCGCGGGCATGGTAGTCGTCCTCGTCGGGCGGTTGGCACTGCACGGGCAGGCGAGGGATCGGTTTCCATTGTCGCGCCAGCCGCGAGATCGCGGGGACGGGTACCTCGCCAGACTGCGGCGGCGTCAATCAGATCGCTGCGTCCTACGCCCGGTATTTCGGCGGCACGGTACGGCAGCGATGCTCGAGTTGGTGGGCGACACGCTGCATCTGCCCTCCATGATCGCGGCGTAGGTGCGCTGTCTCGCTCCAGAGACAGGCATTCAAGCCCCCGGGCGGGGCCATCTTCAGCGCCTGGCGCTGGGCACGAGCAAGCCCCAGGACGCGATCGCCTACAAGGTCGAGCGGCTCAAGGCCGGCGTGCGAGCCAGGTCGAGCACCCGCTCCGCGTGGTCAAGCGGCAGCTCAGAAGCGTCGCCAGCGCATCGGCGGGTCGGACGCCGCGAGCTTGACATGATCGACTCAGTTGGATATCTTTGAGATATCCAGCCCCAGGCAGATGGCGACATGACCGCCCGCAAATCCACCGATCAGATCGCGTTCCGTTACCGCCCGCTGGACAGCACGACCGGCGTGACCCGCAACACCGCCAAGCGGCTCGCGGAACAGTTGGGTGTCGATGAGACCCAGGTCATTCATCTCGCGCTGCACGAGATGGCGGTCAAGCTGCTGCCCCAGTACGAGGCCGACGACGGTCGTCTGACCGCCGCCCAGATTCGGCAGATCAAGCGGCGGGCGCCGCAGGGCGAGAAACGGTCGGTGCGTTCGAGCCTGTTCGAGGTGGCGTCCGCATGACACCGCGCTGGTGGGCCGAGCCCACCGCCGGCGACATCGTCTGGTGCCACTATCCCGACGACATCCATCCACGCCCCAAGCCACGGCCGGCCCTGATCCTGGCCGTCTTCGACGACGACGCACCGCAGTTCACGGTGCGAATCGCCTTCGCCACCCAGAAGACCACGACGCTGCACCGGGGCGAGTTCTCGATCCTGCGTGACCGGAACCCGGCCGCCTTTGAGGCCGCTGGCCTCAGCTACGACACGAAGTTCGACCTGCGACAAGCCCTCGACCTGCCGTTCACGACCGAGTGGTTCTCGGTGCCGCCGGCCGCGCCGCATGGGCAGTCGCCAAAGCTGGGCACCCTGCATCCATCGCTGGTGCGTGCCGTCCAGGCGGCGTTGCGGGCAGTTGCCGAGTGAACTCTGCCGAGACTCCGCATCCCCCCATCCTGCGCGCGCTGGAAAGCGCACTTGGACGGTCTTCGAGGCGCCCCAGGAGCAAGGCCGACAGAAGCGCCGACACGTTCTGCGCCGAAGGCCACCTGCCGATCGATGCGTTGACGGTTTCCGTCAATGACGTCGGACCGTTGGCCTGCCCGTTGCCGCCTGCGACTGCGCAGGCGTTGCACGCGGCCAGCACGCCGGCACGCCATGGGCGACGCGACAAGACCCTTCTGGACAAGCGCGTGCGCGACACCGGCGAGGTAAGCGCCGACACGCTGGCCTTGCGCTGGGCCGATGGCGCCCGTGGGTCACTGCAGGGCCAGGTGGCCTCGGCGCTCGGGCTGCAGCAGATCGAAGCGCGGCTGCACAATCTGCTCGTCTACGGGCGCGGGCAGTTCTTCAAGCCGCACCAGGACACCGAGAAGCACCCCGGCATGGTGGCAACGCTGGTGCTGGTGTGGCCCTCGCCGCACATCGGTGGCGAACTGGTGGTGCGCCATGGCAGCGAGCAAGCGCACTTCGCATCCCAGCACCTGACCGCCGACACGATTCGGTGGTTCGCCTTCTACGCCGACTGCCGGCATGAAGTGCTGCCGGTCGCCGAAGGCTGGCGCGTCGCGCTCACTTTCGACCTGGTGCTTCCTGCGAAGAACGCCACCCCTCGCGCGCCGGTGCCGCCGGCTTTGTTGGATGCGCTGCGTGAGCACTTCTTGCCCGCCAGCGGCCCGGCGCTGCGGCCGTGGGTATTCCTGCTGGATCACGAGTACACCGAGCGCGGCCTGCACTGGTCGCTGCTCAAGGGCGCCGACAGGCCGCGGGTGGCCGCGCTGCGCGCCGCCGCCGAGGCGCTGGGCCTGACGGTTCACTTGGCGCTGGCCGACGTCCACGAACAATGGACCGCCACCGTTGACGGCGGCCGCAGTCGGCGCGGTCGGGGCGACTGGGACGACCGCAGTGACCCCGAGCCTGACGAGCTGATCGAACGCGGCATCGTGCTCAACCACTGGATCGATGCCGACGATCGAAAGCTTCGCCGAGACGAACTGCCAGTGGCCGAAGCCGACACCGCGAGCTTCAGCGACACCGACGAGTCCTTCCTGGTGAACCAGGAGTACGAGGGCTACATGGGCAACTACGGCGAGACGCTGGACTACTGGTACCGCCGCGCCGCGCTGGTGATCCAGACACCGGTCGCCGAGGCGGCCGGCCGGTTCGTCTCCGACTTCGATGCGGCGCTGGCCGACGCGCTGTTACTGGCTCGCCAAGGACGCGGCGGCGAGCTGGCGGCGCGCCTGCACTCGGCAAGCACGGCTCTCGATGCGCAGCGCCGGCAGCGCGGCCGCGCGCTGTTCGCCGCCTACAGCAAGCTGGCCGCTGCACTGCCCGACGCCGATCAGGCGCGCGGCCTCATGCAAGGGTTTGATTGGGTCGAACTCCAGAGCGCCGATGCCCGCGCGCTGGCCCGGCTGTCGGCCCGCCGGGGTGATACGTGGACCGCGGACTTGGTCGACGCCTGGACACAACCGACCGATCACTGGCACCGACCCAGTTGGCACGTGGACGGGTCGTCCGGGGCGGACAGCGGCGAGGCCAGACCGCCCTGGCCGCTGCCGCTGCAGCCGTTCCTGGAGGCCGGCATTGGGGCCGGGCTGAGCCAAGCGTTGCTCGATCGCTTGCTGTCTCGATGCCACGAGGCGCTGGTGGCCGCCGACGCCTCGTTGGCGCGTCTGACACCGGCCAGCCGTTCCGCCAGCCTTGCATCCCGGCTGCAAGCGATATGCGACCTCGCCGCGGCCTTGCGCCTGTCTTCCAACGGCGCCGACGCGCTGGACCCTCTGATTCGCCACGTGCTGGCGCATCCGCTCCATTATCCGTTGAAGCGCCTGCGGCCGCTGGTGCAAGCCTTGTCCGCCTACGGCGCCGCCGCCGTGAAGGTCCTGCGCGATGCGGTGCTTGCCGCGTTGCGTCAGGCGCTCGCCACACCCGAACGCCACGCAGACGACCACACGGTGGACGACACCGAATGGGTCTGCCGCTGCGCCGACTGCAACGCCGTCATCCAATGGGCCGAGTCCGCGCAGGCGCAGGCTTTGACGCTGGCGATGCCCGAGGCGCGCCGACTGCATGTGCAGGAGAGCCTGGCGGCCGCGGCCGCGCCGCTCGTCTGCATGACGGTGCGACAAGGGTCGCCGCACAAGCTGGTGATCGGCAAGGCAAGCGGCCTGCACGACAGCCGGCACGCGCTGCGTCGAAAGTGGGAAGCCGACCTGGCTGCGATCGACAGCGGCAGTCGCCCCTGACTACGACATCGCTCCAACGCAGACCCGGACATTCCGCACCCGCTTGCGCCGCGCCGCGTCCGGCTAGAAGAGCTCCCAGCTCGCGATCGAGCGCATCCACGAAGCCCTTGCTGAAGGCCCGTGCCGCTGCCCAACAGGATCCCGTCGCAGCCGCAGCGGGTGCCGTCCTGTTCCTCGAGTGGCTCGACAACCGACCCGTCAACAGCACGCGTGTCGACAACGTCAGTCGGATCACAAAACGGTCAGAGGAGGAGCGACGCCGGTCAGAACCGCGTCGGTCGGAAACCTTCAATTGCCAAGTTGGCCGACGTGAACGCGACCAACGGATTTTCAATCAGGTTGTCGCCGTAAAACTCCGTCAACCCGATGACACCGTAAGTACTTGATTTAATTGACTTTGGTGGGTCGTGCAGGATTCGAACCTGCGACCAACGGATTAAAAGTCCGCTGCTCTACCAACTGAGCTAACGACCCGGCCATCCCGTATGCGAGAACCTGCGGCCCCGCGTGGGGCGCCTCGCTTCAGGCAAGCCAAGCATTATAGCGGCTTGCGCAACGCGGCCCGCCGCTGCAGCGCTTGCAGGACCCATGCCGCAGCCACCATGCCGACGCTGGCAGTGACAGCCACGCTCGATCCGTAGCCGTGGCAGCTCAGGCTGCCGTCGACGTTGCAGGCCTCGTCGGGTGGCAGCGTCACCGGCTCGCGCGAGAACACGCAGGTCACGCCCATCGGCCCCTGGCGCGGCGCCGCATGGTCGCGCCGCAGGCGCTGGCGCAGGCTCGCCAGCAACGGGTCGTGTGATGCGGTGGCCAGGTCGCCGACCTCGATGCGTTGCGGTTCGCGCTTTCCGCCGGCCGCGCCGGCGGCGACGAAGGGCGTGCCGGTGCGCAGCGCCCAGGCCGCGAGCACGGCCTTGGCGCGGACCTGGTCGCAGGCGTCGATCAGTGCGTCGACCGGCGCCGGCAGCAGCGCCGGCCAGGTCTCCGGCGTGGCGAAGGCCTCGACCCCGGTCACCACGCAGCCGGGGTGGATGCCGGCGATGCGCTCGGCCAGCGCCTGCACCTTGGCCTGGCCCAGCGTCGCCGTCGTCGCCTGCACCTGGCGGTTGACGTTGGACTCGGCGACGTGGTCGAGGTCGATCAGCACCAGCGCGGCGACACCGCTGCGCGCGAGCGCCTCGGCCACCCACGAGCCGACACCGCCGACGCCGACCACCGCGACGCGCGCGGCGCGCACACACGCGTAACCCGCCTCGCCATACAGCCGGCGCAGGCCGCCGAAGCGGCGCTCGAGGTCGACCTCGTCGTCGGCCGGGACGGGTCCTGCCACGGTCGCGCCCGCCGCCGTCACCGTCACGCCAACCGCTCCATGCGCCAGACCTGGTAGCGCAGCGCGAGCACCGCGCCAACGACGATGCCGGCCACCGCGATGAAGCTGCCCAGCGACAGCGTCGACAGGCCGGACAGCCCCTGGCCGACGGTGCAACCGAAGGCGGTGACGCCGCCGATGCCCATCAGCACCGCGCCGACGATGTGGTTGGCGGTGTCCTCGGTGCCTGCGAAGCCCTCCCAGCGAAAGCTGCGGCTGGCCAGGGCCACCAGCGCAGAGCCGGCGATGACGCCGACCACGGTGACGATGCCGAAGGTCAGTGCCTTGCTCGTGTCGCTGTACAGGATCAGCCAGTCGAGCGTGTAGGCGATCGGCGCGACGAAGGTGAAGGACTCCATGCTGCGCGTGTTCGTCGCCAGGAACACGCGTTCCAGCGTCACCGGGTGCTCGGCGACGAAACCCAGGTGCGACGACGCCCACCAGGCAGCGACCACCGCCGCGCCGATGCCGACGCCGCCCAGCAGCGTGCTCGCGCTGCGCCCCTCGGGGCGCGCCAGCGCCCAGCCGACGAGCGTCAGCCCGACGACCCCACCGACGAGTGCGATGGCGAGCGGACGAGCGATGCCGCTGGCCTCGGCGAGCAGCGACGGCAGGTCCTGCGTCGCCGGCAGGTCGATCCAGACGGCGTCGACCGTCTCGACGCGCCAGACCGCCAGCAGCCCGCGCAGTGTCGCGTACGAGGCCAGCCCGAGCACGCAGAAGACGACGAGCGACTTCAGATTGCCGCCGCCGATGCGCACCAGCGTCTTGCTGCCACAGCCCGACGCCAGCACCATGCCGAAGCCGAACAGCAGCCCGCCGGTCAGGTTGGACAGCCAGATCAGTTCGTGCCGCGCGTAGACGCTGTCGGCCGCATCGACCCACCCGAGGGCCGCCATGCCATTGAAGCCGAGCATCGCCACGCCGATGGCCAACGCCCACATGCGCATGCGCGTCCAGTCGCCCATCGAGACGACGTCGGCGATCGCCCCCATGGTGCAGAAATGGCTGCGCTGCGCGATGGCGCCGAACGCGATGCCGAGCGCGAACGAGACCCACAGAAAGGTCGAGGTCAGCCCCGGGAGGTCGGATTCCTGCATCGCGCGCGGATTCTAGGCAGGGCAAGGTCACCGCGCCGGCCGCAAGGGCCGGCACGGCCGCGGGCTCACTTCAGGGCCGCCAGGCGTTCCTTGCCCGCCGCCGCCGCCTCGGACGCCGGATAGGTCTTGATCAGCTCGTCGAGCGATCGGCGCGCGGCGCGCGTGTCCTTCATCTCTGCCTGACTGTTGGCCAGCGCCAGCAGTGCCTCCGCCGCCTTCGGATGCTGTGGATGCTCGTCGACCATGCCGCGGAAGGCGGCCACCGCGCCCTTGTAGTCACGCTTGCCGTACAGCGCGTTGCCGAGCCAGAAGCGCGCCGAGGCCGAGTAGCCGCTGCGCGGGTGCCGGACGCCGAACTGGGCCAGCGCCGTCGCCGCGGCATCGAAGTCGCCGCTTCGCAACAGCGCGATGGCGTCGTCGTAGTCCTTGCGCTCCTGCGGCGTGACGCTGAACTCGGCACCGTCAAGCGACACCTTCGCCGGCTCGAGCCGGCGCAGCCGGTCGTCGAAGGCCTGGTTGGCGTCCTTCAGCAGCCGCTGCAGGTCGGCGACGTCGCGCTGCAGCTCCTCGTTGGTGCCGCGAAGGCGCGCCATCTCCTCGCGCGTCTGCGCGAGCTGCGTGTTGAGGTCGAGCAGGCTGCGCCGCAGCGCCGCCAGCTGATCGGCCTGCTGCGCGTTCGCATCGGCCATCTGGCGCTGGATCTGCTCCTGATCGGCCTTGACGCGCTCGCGCAGGTCCAGGATGGCCTTGCGCGCCTCGCTGTCGCTGAACAGCTGCGCCTGCGCGGGCGCGACGACGGACAGCCCCAGCACGGCGGCCGCGACGGCCAACGCGCCGCGCAGCCCATGGCCGCCGGCCACCCCACCCCCGAACCGCGGACCGTGCCGCATCTCAACGGTCCCGGATCTCGACGCGGCGGTTCTGCGCCCACGCCTCTTCGGTGCTGCGCGGATCGGCCGGACGCTCCTCGCCGAAGCTCACCGCCTCGACCTGCGCCGCGTTGACGCCGAGCAGCTCGAGCGCGCGGGCCACGGCCTCGGCACGTTTCTGGCCGAGGGCCAGGTTGTATTCGCGCCCGCCGCGCTCGTCGGCGTGGCCCTCCAGGCTCAGCTTGCGGTCGCGCAGCGTCGACAGCATGCGGGCGTAGCCCTCCACGGCGCCCTGGAACTCGGGCTTGACGACGTAGCTGTCGAAGTCGAAGTAGATCGTGCGCGGCAGTCGAGAGGCCAGCTCGTTGGCCTCGCGCTCCGCGCGCTGGCGCTCGAGCTCGACCGTCGTGACCTGCGACTGCGGCGCGCCGCCGGCGCTGGCACCGGTGCCGGCCGCAGGCGCGGCGCCGGTCGTTGCTGGCGTGCGGCTCTCGACCTTGGCGGGCTCGTCGAGCTTGACGGGCGAAGAGCAGCCGGCCAGCACGGCGAGCGCGGCAGCGATCGTCAGGAAAGCGATGCGGGTGCGGGTGTTCTGGGACATGAGAGGCTCTCCGGATGGATGGGTTCGGGTCGGGATCGGGTGGTGCAGCGGGCGGCGCGTCAGCGTCCGAAGGGCCCCCAGGCGGGCTCGCGGACGTCGGCTCCACTGGTCAGCAGGCGTGTCTTGATGCGGCCGTCCAGCGTCGTCGTCATCAGCACGTCACGGCCCTCGATGCGGGTCGCGAAGACGATCAGACGGCCGTTCGGTGCGAAGCTCGGGCTCTCGTCGTCGCGCGTGGCCGTCAACGTGCGCACGGTGCCGGTCTGCAGCTCGAGCGTCATCAGGCGGAAGTCGCGCCCGCCGACGCGCGAGACGTAGGCCAGGACGCGGCCGTCGGGGCCGAGCGTCGGGCTGATGTTGTAGTCGCCGTCGAAGGTCACGCGCTCGGGCGGGCCGCCGGCGGCCGGCATGCGGTAGACCTGCGGACCGCCACCGCGGTCACTGACGAAATAGATCGTCCGGCCGTCGGCGCTGAACACGGGCTCGGTGTCGATGGAGCGGCTGGTCGTCAGCCGCTGCGCATTGCCGCCGCCGACCGGGATCAGGTAGAGCTGCGTCGGGCCGTCGCGCGACAGCGCCACGGCCAGCGTGCGGCCGTCGGGCGACCAGGCCGGCGCGCTGTTGGAGCCACGGAAGTTGGCCAGCATGCGGCGCTGGCCGGTCGCGGTGTCCTGCACCCAGACGACCGCCTTTTGCGACTCGAACGAGACGTAGGCCAGCGATCGGCCATCGGGCGACCAGGCCGGCGAGATGATGGGGTCCGGGCTGGACAGCGCGACCTGCGCGCCCTCGCCGTCGGCGTCGGTCACCAGCAGCTGGTAGCGGCCGCCCTGCTGCACGACGTAGGCGATGCGGGTGGCGAAGACGCCGCGCTCGCCGGTCAGGTTCTCGTGGATCTCGTCGGCGACACGGTGCGCCGCCAGCCGCAGGTCGCCGGCGACCACGGTCTGGCGCTGGCCGACGAGTTCCTCGCCCTTGACGGCATCCCAGAGCTTGTAGCGCACCTCGTAGCGGCCGTCGCCCAGCCGCGCGACCGAGCCCGCCACGAGCGCATCGGCACCGCGTGCCCGCCAGGCGGCAAGGTCGGGCAGACTGCGCTCGTCCATCGCGTCGGCGACGTCGACGAGTCGGAACAGGCCGCTGCGCAGCAGATCGGCGCGCACGACATCCGACACGCGCACCGGGGAGGCCCCTTCGTCTCGGAACAGCGCCACGGCCACCGGCAGCTGGGTGGCGCCGATGCCACTGATCTCGACACGGAACTGCGCCTGCACCGGCAGCGCGAGCGCGGCGCCGGACACGATCAACCACTGGCGGCGGCTCGGGCCGGAGGCGGACGGAAGACTGGGCATGGCGGACATGGAGTGGCGCGCGGCATTTTGGTTCACCGCCATTGTCGGCGGGCCCGGCTCGCGATCACGTTACCGTTGGAACACCAGAGTCATTGTAGGCACCGGCCCCGTGCGGCCCGGGCGCGGACCAGCGCCGATAATCCCGGTCGACGGATCCCGCCTGCATGCCCTCACCGACGACCCTGACCGCCCGCCTGAAGCGTCTCGCGCCCTACCTGCGCAGCGGGCGTGCCGGCCTCATCGGCGCCGCGGTCGCAGCGCTGGTCGCCGCCGCCACCGAGCCGGCGATTCCGGCGCTGATGCAGCCGCTGCTCGACCAGGGCTTCGCCGGGCGCGGCCTGCCGCTGTGGTGGGTGCCGGTCATCATCGTCGGCCTGTTCACGGTGCGTGGCGTGGCCGGCTTCGTCGCCCAGTTCGGACTCGCGTGGGCGGCCCAGCGTGCGGTGCTGGCGCTGCGGCGCGAGCTCTTCGCCCACCTGCTGGCGTCGCCGGCGACGCTGTTCACGCGCCAGTCGGCCAGCCAGCTCACGAACACCATCGTCTACGAGGTGCAGCAGGGCACCAAGCTGCTCGTCAACGCGGTGCTGACGCTGGTCAAGGACTCGCTGACGCTGCTCGCGCTGCTGGCCTACCTGATGTGGCTGAACTGGCAGCTCACGCTGTTCGTCGGCCTGCTGTTCCCGCTGCTGGCACTCGTGATGCGCACGCTCGGCCGCCGCCTGCGCCGCTTCACGCTGGCCGGCCAGCAGGCCACCGACGAGCTCGCCTACGTGGTCGAGGAGAACGTGCTGGCCTGGCGCATCGTGCGCCTGCACGGCGCCGAGCAGGCGCAGACGGCGCGCTTCGTCGCCCGCGACGAGCGGCTGCGGCGGCTGATGATGAAGTCGGTTGCCGCGGCCGCGACGATGACGCCCGTCACGCAGGTGCTGGCCGCCATCGCCCTGTCGTCCGTCATCGTCGCCGCGCTGTGGCAGAGCGGCGGCACGGTCGGCAGCTTCGTCGCCTTCATCACCGCGATGCTGATGATCGTCGCACCGCTGAAGCACCTGGCCGACGTGATGGCGCCCATCACGCGCGGCATGGCCGCGGTCGAGCGCGGGCTGGACCTGATGGCGGCGTCGCCGCGCGAGACCGGCGGCGCGCACGCGCCCTCCCGCGCGCACGGCGACATCACCTTCGAGCAGGTCACGCTGCGCTACCGCGACGACGGCTTGCCCGCGCTCGACGGCCTGGACCTGACGGTGCACGCCGGCCAGACGGTGGCCCTGGTCGGCCCGTCGGGCGCCGGCAAGAGCACCGTCGTCAACCTGCTGCCGCGATTCGTCGAGCCGACCGCCGGCCGTGTCGCGCTCGACGGCGTGCCGCTGGCAGACTGGGACACGGCGACGCTGCGGCGCCAGTTCGCTCTCGTCAGCCAGGACGTCGTGCTGTTCAACGACACGGTGGCGGCGAACGTCTCGCTCGGCGAGGACCTGCCGCGCGAGCGCATTCGCAACGCGCTGGCCAACGCCCACCTGCTCGACTTCGTCGATGGCCTGCCGCAAGGCATGGACACGCCGATCGGGCACAACGGCAGCGAGCTGTCGGGCGGCCAGCGCCAGCGCCTGGCGATCGCGCGCGCGCTGTGCAAGGACGCGCCGATCCTGATCCTCGACGAGGCGACCTCGGCGCTGGACAGCGAGTCCGAGCGCGCCGTGCAGGCTGCGCTCGAGACCCTGATGGCCGGACGCACCACGCTCGTCATCGCGCACCGGCTGTCGACCATCGAGCATGCCGACCGCGTGGTGGCGATCGACGCCGGGCGTGTCGTCGAGCAGGGCACGCACGCCGAGCTGCTGGCCGCCGGCGGCCTCTATGCGCGGCTGCACGCGATGCAATTCAGGACCTGAGGAGGACAACACCCATGGACACCCCGATCTCCCGCTACCCCATCCCCGAACTCGGGAACTTGCCCGAAGACATGCGCACCCGCATCCTCGAGGTGCAGGCCAAGGCCGGCTTCGTGCCCAACGTCTTCCTGGCCCTCGCGCACCGGCCTGCCGAATGGCGCGCGTTCATGGCCTATCACGACGCGCTGCTGCTCAAGGACACCGGGTCGCTCACCAAGGGCGACCGGGAGATGATCATCGTCACCACCTCGGCGGTCAACCAGTGCCTGTACTGCGTGGTGGCGCACGGCGCCATCCTGCGCGTGTACGAGAAGAAGCCGCTGGTGGCCGACCAGGTCGCCGTCAACCACCGCAAGGCCGACATCACGCCGCGCCAGCGCGCGATGCTGGACTTCGCGCTGAAGGTCTGCACCGCCTCGCACGAGATCGAGGAAGCCGACTTTGCCGCGCTGCGCGCCCATGGCTTCGATGACGAGGACATCTGGGACATCGGCGCAATCACCGCCTTCTTCGGTCTGAGCAACCGCATGGCCAACCTGACGGGCATGCGGCCGAACGACGAGTTCTACCTGATGGGTCGGGTCCCGCGCAGCAAGGGCTGAGCACGCACATGGCGGACGGCTTCGGGCCCGGCGACTGGACGAGCGCCGTCGAGCAGGCGGTGGCGGCCGAATTCCGGCGCCGCCAGACCTGGACGCGCTGGGCGCTCGGCATGGCGGCGGTGACCGGCGCGGTCGCGCTGGCGCTGCTGGCCTGGCAGCTGCGCGGCGTGCCCGCGCAGACGCAGGCGATCGCCGCCGACGTGGCCAGGGCGGTCTCCGACGACGTCGCGGCCCGACGCGTCGCACCGCTGCTGAAGACCGACGCCGAGATCTACGCGAACCAGGTCGCGCTGGCGCGCCACCAGGTCGATCTCGACCAGCGGCTCAAGGACCTGGAGGCCGAGGCCGAGCGGCTGCAGCGCACGCTGGGTGCCGTGGCCACGGCACCGGTGCGCGCCGACGCGCTGCCGGCGCAGATCCGCCGGCTGCGGGGCGCGCAGGACAGTCAGCAGACGCGCATCGACGCGCTGGAACGGCGCGTGCGCGACCTGGAACGGCAGTCTGCGACCCCCCGTCTGCCCGCCGCGGCCGGCCGCTGAGGCAGCACGGCACCTCCGCCCGGACGCCTTCTCCCGTCAGACGGGCGCGCCGGCGGCACATGCGCGTCACTCGTAACGGCGACCGCCCTTCCAGGCGCGCACGTCGGCGAAGCTGACCGCCACCGGCTGTGTCGGCTTGTGCTCGCGGGCGAAGCCGAGCCAGCTGCGGCTGCGCTGCGTCTGCGGGGCCAGCGCCGTCGACAGCATGGCCTGCGCGCGCTCGCGGGTCAGCCCGTCGAGCGCGGTCAGCGTCGTCGCGTCGCGCGCCCAGTCGCCGTCGCGCTCGTAGGCGAGGTCGAACAGCCGCGATGCGCGCTCGGCGATCGACTTGTCCTTCTCCAGCAGCTTGGCCCGCACGCCGTCCTTGATGGTCTGCCAGGCGGCGTCCGGCAGCACGCGCAGCAGGTCCGGCAGCGTGGCGACGAAGGCGTCGGTGCGCGCCGCCAGCACGTCGGCCGCGTGGTCGCCCGACTGCACGATGAAATAGGCGAAGTGCGTGTCGTCTTCGTTGCCGGCACCGCCGAAGACGATGTAGCCGAGCTGCTGCCGCGTGCGCAGCTCGGTGTAGGCCGGCGGCCCGACGAAGGCGGCCAAGGCCGCGGTGAAGGCCCGCATCTCCGGGGAGTCACCGCCGAGCACCAGTTCGCGCCGATAGGCCGAGTTGTTGACCTTCAACGGCTCGCTGGCCACCAGCGCCTCGCCCGGCGCCATCACGAGCAGGCGCCGGCGCAGCAGGTCGG
This sequence comes from uncultured Rubrivivax sp., assembly GCA_964595215.1. Taxonomy (GTDB): domain Bacteria; phylum Pseudomonadota; class Gammaproteobacteria; order Burkholderiales; family Burkholderiaceae_C; genus Rubrivivax. Next base: position 14,451 of record CAZQPN010000013.1, read on the forward strand.
CGGCCGGCACCGGGGCCGGCGCCAGCGCGGCAGCGACGCGGCGCGCCAGCGCCGTCGCCTCGTCGGCGGTGACGTTGCCGTGGCTGAGGATCTCGAGCCGACCCCGTGCGAAGACGCTGCGCGCGGTGGCCTGCACGTCGGCCAGCGTGGTCTCGCGCGCCACCGGCAGCATCTCGTCGGGCCGGAAGTGAACCTCGCGCACGGCGCGGCGGCGCGACTCGGTCAAGGTCTGGTACGCGTCGACGCGCTCGAAGGCGTCCAGCCCGCGCACGATGCGATCCTTCAACGCGGCGAAGCGCTCGTCCGACAGCGGGCATTCGCGCAGGCGCGGCAGCACGGCGTCGACCAGGCGGCCGACCGACGCGTCGTAGCCGTCGAATCCGATCTGCACGCCCTCGAGCCCGGCCGACAGGCTGAATCGCAACCCGGCCTCGGCGGCCGTGTAGGTGGTCTCGGTCAGCGCCTCGTTGACGCAGGCGCCGTAGAAGGCCAGCCGCACGGCGTCGCGCAGCGTCGCCCTGTCGCGCGGCAGCACAAAGCGCGCGATGTGCGCCACCTGCGGTCGCTGGAACTCGGTGTCCTGCAGGTGGAACAGGCTCAGTGCCGGCTCGTCGATCAGGCGCGCCGGGGCGATCGGTCGCAGCGCCGCGGTGTCGGGCACGTAGGGGTTGGGTGCCGGCAGTGCCAGGGCGGCGACGGCCGGCGGCGCCGTGAGCGCGGCGTAGGCGGCGCCGGTCTGCTCGACATAGCTGTAGCGGGTGCCGAAGTTCGGCTCGGTCCGGTCCGTCGGCAGCCCCTTGGCCACCAGCGTGACGAGCAGGTTGTCCGGCGCCAGCCGGTCGAGCACGGCCTGCAGCGCCGCCGGGTCGCGCTGCAGCCACAGGTAGGGCACGCGCTCGGCGATCTCCGGCGGGTGGTCCATGATCGCGTTGGCCAGCGCGACGGCGCGCTCGGCGCCCTCGCCGCGGTCGCGGTAGCGCTCGTCGAGCGCGGCCATCGCGCGGCGTTCCTCGAACACGTGCGGCGGCACGCCGTCGCGGCGCAGCAGCTCGATGGCCGCGAAGACCATCTGCAGCACCCGCGGGTGCTGCGCCAGCCCGTCCGGCGTCAGGCCGATCTCGATGTCGAAGCTGGCGTAGTCCGGCGTGTCCTGCCAGGCCCCGGCCGACAGCGTCGACGCCAGGCCGGCCGCCTTCAGCGCCGACAGCAGACTGCCCGCCCCCTCGTGGCCGAGCACGAAGCCGATCTGCTCGGCCGGCTTGCTGCCGGCCCAGGGCCGCAGGTCGGGCATGGGGAAGCTCAGCGTCAGCGTGCGCAGGTCCTTCACCGGCTCCATGCGCAGCAGGCGCAGCGCCGGCTTGCGCGGCAGGTAGTCGGGGGCGTAGCGCAGCGCCGGGCGCTGCAGGTCGGGCACCGGGCCGAAGTAGCGGCGCGCCCACTGTTCGAGCTGCGCCATCGGCACCGGGGCGGTCAACGCCAGCGTCATGCGGTTGGCGCTGTAGTGCTCGCGGTGGAAGGCCAGCAGCTCCTCGCGCGTCGTGCCGGCCAGCGTGTCGCGGCTGCCGATGTTGAAGCCGCGCGCCGGGTGGCCCTCGCGGTAGACCGAGTTGCGCAGCGCGAACTCGCGCCAGCCGTCGTTCTCCAGGTTCTTCTGGAACTCCGAGTGGACGGCGTTGACCTCGCGCTCGTTGAACTCGGGCGTGAACAGCGGCGCGATGAAGAACTGCGCGAAGCGGTCGATCGCGCCCTCGAAGGCCTCGGGCCGCACCTCGAGGTGGTAATTCGTGCGGTCGCGCGCGGTGTAGGCGTTGCTGTAGCCGCCGTTGCGCTGCAGGTACTCGCCGTACTCGTCGACCTGCGGAAACTTCTCGGTGCCCAGGAACAGCATGTGCTCCAGGTAGTGCGCCAGGCCCGGGCGCGACGGCGGGTCGCTCAGGCTGCCGACCCCGACCGCGACCGACGCCGAGGCCTTGTTCAGCTTCGGGTCGGACAGCAGGATGACCTTCATGCCGTTGGGCAGCACGAAGTGCTGTGTCTCGGACAGGTCGTTCGGCGCCTTCTGGCGCGGCGGCACGGCGGCCGGGTCGATGCGTGCCGGGGCGGCGTCGACGCGCGCCGGGACGGTGTCGGCGACCGCGGCAGCGATGCCGGCGGCCAGCAGCAGGGCGCCGACGCCGGCGCGGGAGATCCACTTCGTCATGGGCGGGAGGCAGGCTCGGACTCGGAAGCGATGCAGTGTAGGACGGTCGGCGCGCGCCCGTTCCCGAGACGTTCAAGGCCATGCCCTCGCCCCGGATGCCGGCGCCGGTGCATAGACTCACACCATGGCCGACCCCATCGACACCTTGCTGGCCCGCGTGGCCGAGCGTCGCGACGACGTCGTTGCGCTGACCCGTGCGCTCGTGCGCATCCCGACCGTGAATCCGCCGGGCGACGCCTACGAGGCCTGCGCGCGGCTGCTCGGCGAGCGGCTGGCACGGCGCGGCTTCGCGGTCGAATATGTGCGCGCCGCCGGGGCACCGGGCGACAGCGACGCGCATCCGCGCGTCAACGTCATCGCCCGCCTGGAGGCTCCGGGGGGCTTGGCGGGTGGCGAGTGCGTGCACTTCAACGGCCACATCGACGTCGTCGAGCCCGGCCCCGGCTGGACGCAGGACCCGTTCGGCGCCGCCGTCGTGGGCGACCGCCTCTATGGCCGCGGCAGCTGCGACATGAAGGGCGGCATCGCGGCCAGCGTGATCGCCGCCGAGGCACTGATCGACAGCGGCCTGCGCTGGCGCGGCGCGATCGAGATCAGCGGCACCGTCGACGAGGAGTCGGGCGGCTACGCCGGCGTCGGCTTCCTCGCCGAGCGCGGCCACTTCAGCCGCCCGCGCGTGCACCACGTCATCATCCCCGAGCCGCTCGGCGTCGACCGCATCTGCCTCGGCCACCGCGGTGTCTGGTGGGGCGAGGTCGAGACGCGCGGGCGCATCGCGCACGGCTCCATGCCCT
>CAZQPN010000014.1:0-17366 GCA_964595215.1 uncultured Rubrivivax sp.
GCCAGCGGCGTGCGCAGGTCGTGGCTGATGCCGGCCAGCATCACCGCGCGGTCCTCCTCCACCTTGGCGAGCTCGCGTGCCATCCGGTTGAAGCCCATGTTGACCTCGCGGATCTCGCTCGTGAAGGTGTTCTCGTCCAGCCGCGAGTCGAGGTCGCCCTCGCGGATGCGGCTGGCGGCAAAGGACAGCTGCTTGAGCGGGCGGTTGATCAGCCGCGCGATGCCGACCGAGCCGAGCAGGGTGGCCAGCACCGCGATGCCGATCCAGACGACCCAGGTGCCGCCGGTCAGCGCCCCGGCCTGCGCCGGCTCGGCGCGCAGCCAGTAGCTCTCCTCGTCGATCGTGAAGCCCACCCACAGGCCGGGTTCGTCGTTGACGGTGCGTGCGACCACGGTGCCCGCGCCAAGCCGGGCGCGCAGCTCCTGGCCGACGCGCTGCGTGAAGCGGTCGTGCTCGTAGGGGTCGTAGCGGTCGGCGCGCTCCTGCGGCGCGATGCGCACCGCGTCGTCGCCCAGGGTCTTCATCAGCGCCACGCGCTGGATGTTGTCGGCCTGCTGCAGCGCGGCGCGCGTCAGGTTCACGAGGCCGGCGATCTGCTGCGCCATCTGCACCGCGCGCGGCTCGAATTCGAGCGCGCGCAGCGTCTGCACCCATGCGACGATGCCGCCGGCCAGCAGGATCGCAAGGTAGAAGAAGGTGCGCCAGAACAGGCTGAGCGCGACGGGCTGGCGCGACATCGGCGCGGCGTCAGCTCACGCCGTCGGGCACGAAGACGTAGCCCACACCCCAGACCGTCTGGATGTAGCGCGGCTGGGCCGGGTCGGGCTCGATCATCTTGCGCAGGCGCGAGATCTGCACGTCCAGGCTGCGGTCGAAGGGCTCGAACTCGCGCCCGCGCGCCAGCTGCGCCAGCTTGTCGCGCGACAGTGGCTGGCGCGGATGCCGCACCAGCGCCTTGAGCATCGAGAACTCGCCGGTGGTCAGTGACATCGCCTCGCCGTCCTTCGTCAGCCGGCGCAGCGACAGGTCGAACTCGAAGGGCCCGAAACTGACCACCTGGGCGTCCTTGGACGGCGCGCCGGGCGCCTCCGGCGGCGGCCGGCGGCGCAGCACCGCGTGGATGCGCGCCAGCAACTCGCGCGGGTTGAAGGGCTTGGGCAGGTAGTCGTCGGCGCCGACCTCGAGTCCGACGATCCGGTCGACGTCCTCCACCTTGGCGGTGAGCATGATGATCGGCGTCGTGTCGTTGGCGGCGCGCAGCCGGCGGCAGATCGACAGGCCGTCCTCGCCCGGCAGCATCAGGTCGAGCACGATCAGATCCAGCGTCTCGCGCGTCAGCAGGCGGTTCAGCGCCTTGGCGTCCTCGGCCAGCAGGACCTCGAAGCCCTCCTGAGACAGGTAGCGGCGCAGGAGGTCGCGGATGCGGGCGTCGTCGGCGACGACGACGATGCGGTCCGGCCTGCTGTGCGGCGTGGCGTTCATGGCGGCTCCCTAAAATGTAACAATCGCATTGTGAGGGGGTGCCGGGCGGCGCTTCGGCCGGCGTTGACCAACGGTTACACAACTTGCGGACCGTGCGGGCGTTAGGCTTGAGGCCTGTGAAATGTGCCGCGCGCGGCACGGTGGGTTGCGACTCCTGTCGAAACCATGGCATGGCCCGGCCATTGCCCCGCCCCCTCCCCCAGCCTGTGACCGACCGAGGTGCCCCGTGTCCCGACCTGCCACCGTTCCACTGAATCCGTTGCCTGTGCCGCTGGGCCGTGCGCCCGCGCGCCGGTTCCCCGCAATGGGCCTGCTCGTTGCGCTCGTGGTGCTGTTCGCAGCACCGCCACAGGCGCGCGCGCAGGTCGTGCCAACGCCCGAGAACGTCGTGCATCTGTCGGTCAGCGCCAGCGCCGAGGTGCCGCTGGACACGCTGCGCATCGTCTTCGGCGCGCGCCGCGAGGGACCCGAGGCCGCGACCGTGCAGGCGCAGGTCGCGCAGGCGCTGGAGGCCGCACTCGTCGAGGCGCGCAAGGCGGCACGGGCGGGGGCGGTCGACGTGCGCACCGGCAACTTCTCGCTCGCGCCGCGCTACGTCCCCAAGGGGGGCACCAGCGGCTGGGTCGGCAGCGCCGAGCTGATCGTCGAGGGCCGCGATGGCGAGGCGATCGCGGCTCTGGCCGGGCGGCTGCAGACGATGTCGATCACGGCCACCGGCTGGTCGCTGTCCGTTGCGCAGCGCGACAAGACAGAGGAGGCGATGGCGGCGCAGGCCATTGCCGACTTCCGCGCCAAGGCCGACCGCACCGCACGCCTGTTCGGCTTCACCGGCTGGCTGCTGCGCGAGGTGACGGTCGGCGCCGACGGTCCGCCGCCGGGCGTGCCGCGCATGGCCCTGGCGGCGCGTGCCGCGGGCGCCGCGATGGAGGCACCGTTGCCGGTCGAGGCCGGGCAGGCGAGCGTCGGCGTCACCGTGCAGGGCAGCATCCAGCTGACCCGCTAGGCCCCAGGCACCCGGAGGCCGGCACGGCGCGACGACAATCGCAGGATGCATCTGTCGATCGAATGGCTGCCGGCCATGCAGCCGGCGCCTCAGCTGCTGATCCTGCTGCACGACCGCGGCGGATCGGGCGCCGGGATGCGGCCGCTCGCGATCGCGCTGCGTGAGGCCTTCCCGCAGGCGGCCATCCTGGCACCGGACGCGCCAGTGCCTGCGTCCGACGCGGCAGGCGGCGGCGCGTGGTTCGACGCTGACGCCGGCGCCGGCCGATCCGCATCGGCCGATCTCGCCGGCGCGGCCCTGGCGCCGCCCGGGGTGGCGTCCACCGCGCTCGATGTGTCGACGGACGGCGAGCCGACGCTGGCCGCCGCCGTCGCTGGCGTGCTGCCCGCGCTGCGCGACTGGGTGGCGGCCCAGCAGGCGCGGCTCGGCGTGGCGCCTCAGGCGACCGCGCTGGCCGGCTTGGGGCAGGGCGCGACGATGGCGCTGGCGCTGGCCTGCACCGCCGACGGGCTGGCCGGCCGCGTGCTGGCCTTCGGGGGCCGCTGCGTCGACCTGCCGACCAGCGCGCCCGAGCTGACGACGCTGCACCTGCTGCACGGCGCCGACGACGCCGAGATTCCGGCGCGCCACGCACGCCGGGCGCTCTCCCACTTCGGCGCCACCCGGGGCGACGCCACGCTCGACGTCGCCGAAGGGGTCGGCCACGGTCTGCACCCGGCGCTGATCGACAGCGCGCTGTTCCGATTGCGCAACCACATCCCCCACCGCACCTGGCGCGCCGCGCTCGGCGCCGTCCCGCAACGCGCCGGCGGTCCGGCATCCGACCCGGCCGCGCCCCACTGACGAGTCCCATGCTGGTCCTGCTGTCCCCTGCCAAGTCGCTCGATTACGAAACACCGCTCGATCCCGCCGTCAGCGCGCTGGCCACGCGCCCCGCCTTCGTGCCGCAGGCGGCCGCGCTGGTCGACGTGCTGAAGGCTCGCTCGCCGGCCGAGATCGCGTCGCTGATGAACCTGTCCGACAGCCTGGCCGTGCTCAACGTCGGGCGCTACGCCGCGTGGCGCCGCACCTTCACCGACCGCAACAGCCGTCCGGCGGCGCTGGCTTTCGACGGCGACGTCTACGGCGGCCTGGACGCGCGTTCGCTCGGCGTCGACGACCTGCGCTGGGCCCAGTCGCACGTCGTCATCCTGTCCGGACTGTACGGCGCGCTGCGGCCGCTGGACCGGCTTCAACCCTACCGGCTGGAGATGGGCACGCGGCTGCCCACCGCCGGTGCCAAGGACTTGTACGGCTACTGGGGCGACACGATCGCACGCCACCTGAACCAGCGCCTGCGCGGCGACAAGGCGCCGGTCGTCGTCAACCTGGCGTCGCAGGAGTATTTCAAGGCGGTGGATCGCAAGGCGCTGAAGGCGCGTGTGGTCGAGTGCGTGTTCGAGGACCGTGATGCGCGCGGCGGCTGGAAGATCATCAGCTTCTTCGCCAAGCGCGCGCGCGGTCTGATGGCGCGCCACGCGATCGAGCAGCGCATCGACGACCCGCGCGCGCTGGAGGGCTTCGACCGCGAAGGGTATGCTTTCGCGCGTGGGGTCTCGACGCCGGACCGCCTGGTGTTCCGCCGCGCCGAGCCGCCCGCCCACCCCGCATGACGATCGAGATGGCCAGCAGCACGACGACCGGCACGCCCGCCCAGCAGCCCATCACCGGGGCGCTGCTGGAGTGGTTGCGCTCGCAGCTCGATACCGGCTGCCGGGTCGAGGACCTGGTGGCCGCGATGCGCGCCAGCGGCTGGACCGAAGCGGTCGCGAGGCAGGCCGTGCAGCAGGTGCTGCCGGGGTTCGAGGTCCCGGTCGAGGTGCCCGCGTCGGGCGGGCCGGTGCCCGAGCCCGCCATCGCCGAGGGCCAGCAGCGCATCGAGGTCGGCGGCCACGCCGTGCAGGTGCTGATGACGCTGCGTCAGCCGCGCGTCGTCGTCTTCGGCGGCTTGCTGACCGATGCCGAGTGCGACGAGCTCATGGCACAGGCCGCGCCGCGGTTGGCCCGCTCGGAGACGGTCGACAACGCCACCGGCGGCAGCGAGGTGAACGCCGCGCGCACCAGCCGCGGCATGTTCTTCCAGCGCGGCGAGACGTCGCTGGTGCAGCGCATCGAGAACCGCATCGCGTCGCTGTTGCGCTGGCCGGTGCGTTGGGGCGAGGGGCTGCAGGTGCTGCACTACCAGCCGGGCGCCGAGTACAAGCCGCACCACGACTACTTCGACCCCAAGCACCCGGGCACCGAGGCCGTGCTGGCGCGCGGCGGCCAGCGCGTCGGCACGCTGGTGATGTACCTCAACACGCCGGCCCAGGGCGGGGCGACGACTTTTCCCGACGTGCTGCTCGAGGTCGCCGCCGTCAAGGGCAACGCGGTCTTCTTCAGCTACGACCAGCCGAGCGCCGTCACGCGGACCTTGCATGGCGGCGCGCCGGTGGTCGCGGGCGAGAAGTGGGTCGCGACGAAGTGGCTGCGCGAGCGCGAGTTCAACTGAGCGCCGGCAGCACGCCGGTCGCCGCTGCGACCGTCCATCCGACGGCCGTCGACGCCGCCAGTGACAGCCCGACCCGCAGCGCATAGCCGGCGCCACCGGCCACGGCCGCGACGACGGTGCGCGACACCGCGTTCGTCGTGACGGCCAGCAGCACGCCGAGCGCTGCCGCGGCCGCCGTGGCCTGACCGTCGGCGACGAGGTTGCCGAGCGCGGCCACGCTGGCGTGAGCGTCGGCCAGCGCGCCGACGGCCGCGCCCGCGAGCACGCCGGCGTCGCCCAGCCAGCGCTGGGCCCAGCCGACGCCGAGCGAGACACCGACCAGCAGTGCTGCGAGCACGAGCGCCTCGCGCAGACGCAGCGGGCCGCGCGTGCGATCGGCATCGGACGGCTCCTTCGGCGCGGCCGGCGCCCGCCGGGCGCGCCACGCGCCCGACGCCGCGGCCACCGCCGTGGCCGCGAGCGCCGCAGGGGCCAGCGCAGACGCCAGTGTCGGTGCCAGCACGGCCAGCAGCAGCAGGGCCTGCAACCACGTGGCCGCGGTCGACAGCATGGCGCCGGCCTCGCAGCCGGCGGCATTGGCCGGCTCGCGCCGCGCCCGGCCGCCGAGCGACGCGATGGTGGCCGTGCTCGACACGAACCCCGAGAACAGCCCCGCCAGCGCGATCCCCGCGCGCGCGCCGGCCACGCGGGACGCCACGTGGCCGGCGGCCTGCACCGACAGGATGAGCGCGGCGATCAGCATCAGTTTGCGCGGCACCAGCCCGCCCAGCCAAGCCACCGGCTCCGCCGGCATCAGCGGCAGCACGACGAGCACGAGCGCGGCGAGCAGCACTGCATCGTGCAACTCGCCCTCGCTCATCCAACCGGTAGCGAAGCGGTGCAGCCTCTCGCGCGAGGCCAGCAGTGCGGCGATGACGGCCGCAAGCCCGCCGCCGAGGATTGGCTGCTGCATCGCCAGCACGCCGATCAGGTAGGTGACGAACAGCGCCAGCTCGGTCGTGATGCCGGGGTCCTCGGAGCGGCTGCGCGCATACGCCACGACTGTCAGGGCGGCGACCAGTGCGCCGCCGAGCACGACCAGCCAGGGCTGCGCCAGCGCCTGGGCCAATGCGCCGCCGAGCGCCGCGACCGTGAAGCTGCGGATACCCGCGGGCTCGCGGTCGGCGCCCTCGCCCTTCCGACGTTCGCGGTCGAGCCCGATCAGCAACCCCGCACCCAGCGCGATGGCGAAACCGAACACCTCTGGCGGCACTGCCAGTTCGCTGCCATCAGGCATCGGCTCGCTCTCCATGCTGCGGCACGCGCACGCGCCAGCCCAGTTCGTCCTTGAGGCGCAGCCTCAACGTGTCGGCGGCGTCGGGCTCGCCGTGTACGACGAAGACCCGCTGCGGCTGCTGCGGCAGCGCGCGCAGCCACTGCAGGATCTCGTCGGCATCGGCGTGGCCCGAGAAGCCCTCGACCTGCGACACGCGGGCCCGCACCGGCACGTAGGTGCCATGGATCTTGACCTCCTTGGCGCCGGCCACCAGGTGGGCGCCGCGGCTGCCGCCGACCTGGAAGCCGGGGAACACGACGTGGTGGCGCGGGTCCGGCGCCATCGCCTTCAGGTGGTGCAGCACGCGTCCGCCGGTGGCCATGCCGCTGGCCGAGATGATGACCGCCGGATAGCGGTGCTGCACGAGGCGGATCGACTGCTGCGCGGTGACGACCATGCGCACGCCGTCGCACAGGTGCGCCACCTCGGACGGCTTGATGCGCAGCAGCCGCCCATGCCGCCGATACAGCGCGGTGGCCTCGATCGCCATCGGGCTGTCGAGGAAGACCGGCAGGTCGGCCGGGATCTCGCCGGCCGTCTTCAGCCGCTGCAGCACCAGCAGCAGCGCCTGCGCGCGGCCGACGGCGAACGACGGCAGCAGCACCGAGCCGCCGCGGCCGATGGTGTCGCGCACGATGGCGCCGAGCTCGGCGGCGACGTCGCTTTCCGGATGCCGTCGGTCGCCGTAGGTCGACTCGACGAGCACGATGTCGGCCGGCTGCGGCGGCTCGGGCGGCGGCATCAGCAGGTCGGCCTGCCGTCCGAGGTCGCCGGAGAACAGCAGGCGCCGACCGTCGGCCCCGGTGACGTGCACCGCGCAGGCGCCCAGCAGGTGACCGACCGGGTCCAGGCGGACGACGGCGTCGCCGACGCGGCGCGGCTTGCCGGGCGGCAGCGGCTTCATCAGCGCCAACGCGCGTCTGGCATCGGCCTTGGTGTACAGCGGCAGCGCCTTGGCGTGGCGGCTGTAGCCGTACTTGTTGGCACGCCGGGCGTCCTCCTCCTGCAGGTGGGCGGCGTCCATCAGCAGCACGCCGGCCAGGGCGATGGTCCCCGGCGACGCGTAGACCGGCCCTTTCCATCCGTGCTTGACGAGCGCGGGCAGCCAGCCGCTGTGGTCCAGGTGGGCGTGGCTGAGGACGACGGCATCGGCCTCAAGCAGGGCCGGCGGCGGCGGCGCCCAGTTGCGCTCGCGCAGCACCTTGTAGCCCTGGAACATGCCGCAGTCGAGCAGCAGCCGGGTGGCGCCGGTCTCGACGAGGTGGCGCGAGCCGGTGACGCAGTCTGCGGCGCCGTGGAAGCTGATGTGCATGCGGTGTTCTCCGGACGGTGCGTCGCGCGGGCGCCGAAAGCCGGCGGCCGCACCCGACGAGGCTACACGACCGGCGCGGCCGCGCCATCGCGGATACTGCGCGGCCGATGACGCCACCGAACGCCGCCGCCACCGCCTTCGCGAACAGCGCGGCAACCGTGCCCGCCGACGTGCCCGCCGGCAACCGCTACGCCACGGCCACCGTGCACGAGGTGATCGTGCTCGGGGCCGGGATGTCGGGGCTGGCGATGGCGATCAGTTTGAAGCGGGCCGGCATCGACGACTTCGTCGTCCTCGAGCGCTCGCCCGCGCTCGGCGGCACCTGGTGGGACAACCGCTACCCGGGCGCCCATGTCGACGTGCCGGCACCCTTGTACTGCTTCTCTTTCGCGCCCAACCCGGACTGGCGGCGCCGCTTCCCCGCCGCACGCGAGATCCGCGCCTACATGGAGCGTTGCGCCGACCGCTTCGGGCTGCGCCCGCACCTGCGGCTGGGCACCGCGATCCGACGCGCGCGCTTCGACGAGGCGCGCGGCGCGTGGGACATCGAGACCGACGACGGGCAGCGCCTGTGCGCGCGCTTCTTCGTCTGCAGCACCGGGCCGCTGAACCAGCCGCGCTGGCCGGACATCGCCGGGCTGGCCGACTTTGCCGGCCTGCGGCTGCACTCGGCGCAGTGGGACCCGTCGGCGCTGCGGCCCGGGCTGCGGATCGGCGTCATCGGCACCGGCTCCACCGCGTCGCAGCTGGTGCCGCCGCTGGCCGCCGACGCGCGCCGGCTGCACCTGTTCCAGCGCACCGCGAACTGGGTGCTGCCGCGCATGGACCGCCGCTACACGGCGCTGGACCGCGCGCTGGCGCGCGTGCCGCCCTATGCCTGGGCGGTGCGCCGGTTCTGGTTCCACGTGCTCGAATGGGGTCGGCGCGGCTTCGACGAAGGCACGCTGGCGCGGCGCGGGATGCTGCGCACGGCCGAAGCCCACCTGCGTGCGCAGGTGCCGGACGCGACGCTGCGTGCACGGCTCACGCCGCCGTACCCGCTCGGCTGCAAGCGGCTGATCTACTCCAACGACTTCTACCCGGCGCTGACGCGGCCGAACGTCGAGCTCGTGACCGAGCCGATCGTGCGCGTCACGCCCGGCGGCATCGTGACCGCCGACGGCCGCGAGCGCGCGCTCGACGCACTCGTGTGCGCCACCGGCTTCGACACCACGCACCTGCTGTCCTCGGTCGAGGTGCGCGGCAGCGCCGGGCGCACGCTGCGCGAGGCCTGGGCCGCCGGCCCCGAGGCCTACCGCGGTGTGACCGTCGCCGGCTTTCCGAACCTGTTCCTGATGCTGGGCCCGAACACCGGCACCGGTCACACGTCGACGTTGCTGTACATCGAGCCGCAGGTGGCCTACGCGATCGCCGCGATGCGGCGCGTGCGCGCCGGCGGCCATCGCTGGGTGGACGTGCGGCCCGAGGTGCAGGCGGCGCACAACGAGGCGCTGCAGGCGCGGCTGGCGGGCTCGGTGTGGAGCGCCTGCCGCAGTTGGTACCGCATGGAGGGCGGGCGGATCGTCGCGCTGTGGCCCGGCTTCACGCGCGAGTACGTGCGCGGGCTGGCGCGGGTGCGGCCGGAAGACTTCCGCTGGGTCTGAAGGGTGGGCGGCGGGCCGGCGAGGCGGGCGGGGACGCGCAGCGCCAACGACATCAGGAGGATCGCGCCGCCACGACGACGGGGTCGTCCCCTGGCGCCGCGAACGGCGGCGTCCACAATGCGGGCCCATGCCGCCACTGTGGCGGCCGAGGTACGGCCCTGAAGTCGATCCGATCGCTCCTGCTGCTGCTGGCGTTGCTGCTGCTGGTTGGCGCCCCGCTGGCGCTGTGGACGCCCGACCGCGACCGCGCCGCCCTCGAGCAGCGCTACCTGCGGTCGGCCCAGGACATGGTCGAGGTCGACGGCCTGCGGCTGCACGTGCGCGACGACGGCCCGCGCGAGGCGCCTGTGCTGCTGCTGCTGCATGGCTTCGGCGCCAGCCTGCACACCTGGGAGCCCTGGGCGCATGCCCTGCGAGGCGGCTACCGCGTGATCCGCATCGACCTGCCGGGCCACGGCCTGACCGGGCCCGACCCGGGCGGCGACTACAGCGACGCCCGTACCCATCGCCTGCTGCTGGCGTTGCTGGACCAGCTGGGCGTCGAGCGCGTGAGCCTGATCGGCAGCTCGATCGGCGGGCGCATCGCCTGGTCGTTCGCGGCGCGCCATCCGCAGCGCATCGAGCGGCTGGTGCTGATCGCGCCCGACGGCTTCGCCAGCCCGGGCCGCGGCTACGGCCAGACACCGCAGGTGCCGGCGGCGATGCAGCTGGCGCGCTGGACGCTGCCGCGTCCGCTGCTGCGCTGGGGCCTGGCGCCTGCCTACGCCGACCCGGAGGCGGTGCTGACCGACGGCTTGCTCGAGCGCTACCATGAGCTCGTGCTGGCGCCCGGCGTGCGTGCGGCGATGGTGCAGCGGCTGGCGCAGACGGTGATCGAGGACCCGGTGCCGCTGCTGCGGCGCATCACCGCACCGACGCTGCTGCTGTGGGGCGAGCTCGACGCGCTGATCCCGGTGGCCAACGCCGACGACTACCTGGCCGTGCTGCCCGACGCGCGCAAGGTCGTGCTGCCCGGCATCGGCCACCTGCCGCACGAGGAGGAGCCGGCGGGCTCGCTGGCACCGGTGCTTGCCTTCCTCGATGCGGGTCGCCCGGGGCGCTGAGGGCGCCGGCGCGGCTGCGGCTGGGGGCGCCTTGCGCGGACACCCGACGCGTGTTGCCGTCGTCGGTGTCAGCCCGGCACGCTCGGCGCCCGGCTGGCGGCGTTGTTGCCCTCGACCAGGCGGTCGAGCAACTGCATGAACTGGCGCTGCTCGGCGGCCTGCAGCGGCGCGAGGATGCGCACCTGGGCGCGCCGCATCGCCGGCAGCACGGCCGTCAGCAGCGACTGTCCGTCCGCGGTCAGGGTCAGGCGGCGCACGCGGCGATCGTCGGGGTCGGGGCTGCGCTGCATCAGCGCGCGGCGCTCAAGCCGGTCGACGACGCCGGCGATGGTCGAGGTGTCGAAGCCGATCGTGCGCGCCAGCGTGCGCTGGTCGACCCCAGGCTGGCGGGCGACGGCCGCGAGGGCGGCGAACTGCACCGGGGTCAGGTCGTGCGCCACCGTCTCCTCCATGAACAGACCGACGGCGATCTGCTGCAACCGCCGGATCTGGTGGCCGGGCAGGGCGGTCAGGTCGAGCGCTGGCGTCGTGTACCACGTCTTCGTCGTCATGGCGGGTTTGCCCGGGGCGGAGATCTCCAGTTTATACCTATACTAATCGTCAGTATACTTAACATATCGCCTGTCGATCAACCCGGTCCCCGACCCCGCTCCGCGCGCACGACCGTATGCTGGGGAGCCGGCGTGAAATCCGGGGCTGTCGACTGTCGCACGTCGGTCCACTCGTCAGGAGGCTGCCATGTCCGCGATCAACCGCCCGTCCGTCGAGGCTCGCCGCGAGGCGTTCTACGCCCGCGCCGACGCGCAGTGCCTGGCGCCGCTGTGGACACGGCTGAAGGCGCTCGTGCCGAAGGACCCGGCACCGACCGGGGTCGCCCACGCGTGGTGCTACGACGAGTTGCGGCCCTACGTGATGGAGTCGGCCGAGCAGATCAGCGCCGCCGAAGCCGAGCGCCGCGTGCTGATCCTGGAGAACCCCGGTCTGCGCGGCAGCTCGCAGATCACGAACACGCTGTACGCCGGGCTGCAGCTGATCATGCCGGGCGAGGTCGCGCCGGCGCACCGCCACACGCAGAGCGCGCTGCGCTTCGTGATCGAGGGCGCGGGCGCCTACACCGCGGTCGACGGCGAGAAGACGGTCATGCACCCGGGCGACTTCGTCATCACGCCGTCGTGGACCTGGCACCACCACGGCCACGAGGCCGAGGGCCCGATGGTGTGGCTGGACGGCCTGGACATCCCGGTGCTGGCCTTCTTCGGTGCCCAGTTCCGCGAGGACCACGACCAGGCCGAGGCGGAGGTGGTGCGCCCTGTCGGCGACTCGCTGGCGCGCTACGGCAGCGGGCTGCTGCCGGTCGGGCACCGCCCCGCCTCGCTCAACTCGCCGGTCTTCAACTACCCCTGGGCACGCACGCGCGAGGCGCTGCATGCGCTGACCAAGGGTGGAGCGCCGGACGCCCACACCGGCCACCTGATGCGCTACGTCAACCCGGTCGACGGCGGCTGGGCGATGCCGACCATCGCCACCCTGGTGCGGCTGCTGCCGTCCGGCTTCGCGACGCGACCGTATCGCTCGACCGACAGCATGGTCTTCGTCGGCGTCGAGGGGCGCGGCGAGATCCGCGTCGGCGGTCAGGTGCTGCCGCTCGGCCCGCGCGACATCGCCGTCGTGCCCGGCTGGATGGCCTACACGATGCACGCCGTCGATGGCGGTGACGGCTGGGCGGTGTTCTCCTATTCCGACCGCGTGATGCACGAGAAGCTCGGCTTCTGGCGCGAGCAGCGGCTGGCCGGCTGAGCGGCGCAACGCGTCCTCCGTCGAAGTCCCATGCACCAACCCGACACGACGCCGCGCGCGTCGCTCTACTTTCCCTACCGCGTCCACGACGCCGCGCCGGCGGTGTCGAGCGAGGCGCCCGTGGTCGTCGTCGGCGCCGGGCCGATCGGCCTCGTCACCGCGCTCGGCCTGGCGCAGCAGGGCCTGCGCTGCGCCGTGATGGAGGCCGAACGCCAGGTGAGCGAGGGCAGCCGCGCCATCGCCTTCACGCGCCGCTCGCTCGAGATCCTGCAGCAGGCCGGCGTCGCCGACGCCGTGATGGCCAAAGGCCTTCCATGGGGCAGCGGCAACTCGGTGTACCGCGGCCAGCGCGTGTTCCGCATGGAGACGCCCTGGACCGAGGACGACCGCTACCCGCCGCTGACCAACCTGCAGCAACCCTGGCTGGAGCAGGTTCTGATCGACGCGGTCGCGCGCCAGCCGCTGATCGAGATGCGCTGGGGCCACAAGCTGGTGGCGCTGCATGCCAACGGACCCGACGCTGCAGACCTGGAATTCGATACCCCCAGCGGCCCCTACCGCCAGAACGCCGCCTGGGTCGTCGCCGCCGACGGCGCGCGCTCGACGCTGCGCGCGGCCTGCGGACTGAAGCTGGAGGGCGCAGCCTACGAAGGCCGCTTCGTGATCGCCGACATCCGCATCGACCTGCCGCTGCCGACCGAGCGGCTGGCCTACTTCGACCCTGACTGGAACCGCGGCAACACCGTGCTGATGCACCGCGAGCCCGACTCGCTGTGGCGCATCGACTACCAGCTGCCGCCCGGGGCCGATGCCGAGGCGGCGCTGCGGCCCGAGGCCCTGAAGGCAGCGATCGACGCCCAGCTGGCGATGATCGGCCACGCCGGCCTGCCGTGGGAGCTGGACTGGTGCTCGGTCTACTCGGCGCGCGCGCTGACGCTGCCCGACTACCTGCACGGCCGCATCGCCTTCGTCGGCGACGCCGCCCATCTGCTGCCGATCTTCGGCGTGCGTGGCGCGAACACCGGCTTGCAGGACGCGCAGAACCTGGCCTGGAAGCTGGGCTGTGTCGTGCGCGGCGTGGCCGGCCCGGCGCTGCTGGCGAGCTACTCGCACGAGCGTGTCGCGGCGGCGCGCGAGATCGTCGCCGAAGCCGGCAAGAGCACCCGCTTCATGACGCCGCCGACGCGCGGCTTCCGGCTGCTGCGCGACGCCGTGCTGTCGCTGTCCTTGCGCCACGAGTTCGTGCGCCCGCTGTTCCACTGGCGCACCTCGCGTCCGCACGACTACCTGGACTCGCCGCTGAACGCGCCGGACGACGACGGCGCGGCCTCTGCCACCGGTCCGGCCGACGGCGCGCCGGTGCCCAACCTGAAGCTGGCGGGGGGTGCGGGCGGGGGTGCAGACGGCGGCGGCCACCTGCTCGACCACCTGTGCCACGGCGGCTTCACACTGCTGAGCGCGGCACCGCTGCCGGGGCTGGACGCGATGCGCGCGGCCTGGGCCGCGCGCGGCGTCGCGGTGCAGGCGCTGGTGCGGGCAGAGGCGGTGCGGCTCGGGCTGGATACGCCCGGCGCCGCTCTGCTGGTGCGGCCCGACCAGCATGTCTGCGCGCGCTGGCGGGCGGCGACGCCGCAGCGCCTGAACGCGGCGCTCGCGCGCGCACTCGGAGGAGCCACCGCATGCTAAGCCAGGCCGATCTCGAAGCCACCTACGACCGTCTGGCCGAGGCGATCGACGCCGCCGGCGAGGGCAGGACCGAACTCGTGCTCGTCAAGCTGGCCCTGCTGCTGGCACAGGAGCTGGGCGACGCAGACTGCGTGGCAGCCCTGATAGCCGAGGCGCAGGCCGACCTGTAGATTGGCCGCCATGAAGGCGGAGATCAACCAGCGCATCACGCGCATCGGCCCTGGCACGCCCTGCGGCGCGCTGATGCGCCACTACTGGCAGCCGGCGGCGCTGCTCGACGAGTTCGACCCGCGGCTGGACCCGGGCATGGCGGGGCGCCCGGTCAAGGCGCTGCGTCTGCTGGGCCAGGACCTGGTGCTGTTCCGCGACGCCCAGGGCGGCTTCGGTCTGGTCGACCGCGACTGCCCGCACCGCGGCGCCGACCTCGCCTATGGCCGCTGGGAGCGCGACGGCCTGCGCTGCCCCTTCCACGGCTGGAAGTTCGCGCCCGACGGCCGCTGCCTGGAGACGCCCGGCGAGCCGATGGGCTCGACGCTGTGCCAGCGCGTGCGCCAGCGCAGCTACCCGGTGATGCTGCGCGCCGGCGTCGTCTGGGCCTGGCTGGGCCCGGAGGGCGGCACGCCGCCGGCGCTGCCGGCCTTCGACGCCTTCACCGCGCCCGACAGCCATGTCTTCGCCTTCAAGGGCCTGTGGCACGCCAACTGGAGGCAGGCCTTCGCGGTCGGCATCGACCCGGCTCACCCGTCCTTCCTGCACCGCTACCTGCAGGACGAATCGCTCGACGCCACCTACGGCCGCCAGTTCCGCGCCGCCAGCGTAGGCGACGTCGACGGCGAACGCTGGCCGATGACGCGCGTGATGCGCGAGTGCCACAGCCCGGAGATCCGGCACGAGGAGGTCGCAGCCGGGCTGACGAAGATCACGACGCTGCGGCTGATCGACGACCGGCTGACGCATGTGCGCGTCACGCACGCGGCCTTTCCCTCCACCTTCGTGATCCCGCTGTCGGAGACGATGACGATCACGCAGCTGCACGTGCCGGTGGACGACGAGCACACCTACTGGTTCAGCTTCTTCACCAGCTTTGCCGAGCCGGTCGACCGCGGGACCATGCGCGCGCAGCGGCTGGCGTACATGACGCTGCCCGACTATGTGCCGAAGATGGGGCGCCACAACGAATGGGGCTTCGACCCCGAGGAGCAGCGCACGCGCACCTACCTCGGCATGGGCGAGGAGGACATCAACCGCCACGACCAGTGGGCGGTCGAGAGCATGGGCGCGATCCAGGACCGCACGCGCGAGCACCTGGGCACGACCGACAAGGTCATCATGGCGAATCGCCGGCAGCTGCTGAAGGCGATCGACACCGTGGAGGCCGGCGGCACGCCGCCGATGGCGCTGACGCCCGACGCTGCGGCGGCGCTGACCGGGCCCGACACGATCGACTGCATCGCGCCGGCGCAGGGCTGGGAGGCCCACTGGCAGGCGAAGGCGGCGGCCAAGCGCGCCGGCGCCGGCTGGCTGTCGGCCGAGGCCGCGTGACCCTGGCCGAGCGCTGCGGCGCGCAGGACGGGGCGCGCGCCGCCGCCTGCGAGGCGGTGTTGCGGCGCGTCCACGACGAGCGGCTGGAGCGCGTGCGCATCGCCTGGTGCGACCTGCACGGGCTGCTGCGCGGCAAGACGCTGATGTCGGCGGCGCTGCCGGCGGCGCTGCACGACGGTGTCGGCCTGGTCGGTACGGTGATGCTCAAGGACACGTCGGACCACACGGTGTTCAAGGTCTTCGAGCCTGGGCTGGACGAGGCGCTGGCCGGCTTCGCCGGTGCGGCCAACCTGCTGCTGCTGCCGGATCCGACGCGCTTCGCCACGTTGCCTTGGGCGCCGGGCACCGGCTGGCTGCCCGCACAGCCGTGGTTCGCCGATGCCACGCCGGTGCCGCAGGACACGCGGCGCGTGCTGCAGCGGGCACTGGCCGATCTGGCGGGTGAGGGTTTCGGCCTGGTCTGCGGGCTGGAGGTCGAGTTCCACGTCTACCGCATCGTCGATCACGGGCTCGATCCGGCGCACGCCGACTGGCCGGGCGAGCCACCGGCAGTCGAGATGATCCACCCCGGCTACCTGCTGCTCGGCGAGGCCTGGGCCGACGCCGCCGACGAGGCGCTGGCTATCGTGCAGCGCACCGCCCAGGGCCTGGGCCTGCCGCTGCGATCGCTCGAGGTCGAGCTGGGGCCGAGCCAGGTCGAGGCGGTCTTCGACGCCATGGACGCGATGGCCGCAGCCGACGCCATGGTGCTGTTCCGCAACGGCGTGAAGCAGGCCCTGCGGCGCGCCGGCTTCCACGCGAGTTTCGTCTGCCGGCCACCGTTTCCGCAGGTCATGGCCAGCGGCTGGCACCTGCACCAGTCGCTGGTGCGGCTGGTCGATGGCGAGAACGCCTTCTCCGACCCCGTCGAGCCGCTGTCGCGCACCGGCCGGCACTGGCTCGCCGGCCTGCTGGCGCATGCGCGCGGGGCGGCGGTCTTCGGCACCCCGACGGTCAATGGCTTCGGCCGCTTCCGGCCCAACGCGCTGGCGCCGATGGCGGTGCGCTGGGGCCGCGACAACCGCGGCGCGATGCTGCGGCTGGTCGGCGCGCCGGGCGACACGGCCACGCGGCTGGAGAACCGCGTCGGCGAGCCGGCGGCCAACCCCTACCTCTACATCGCTTCGCAGGTGAACGCGGGGCTGGACGGCCTGCGACGCCGGCTGGAACCGCCGCCGCCCACCGAGGCGCCCTACGCGGCGGTCGGCGACGACCCGGCCGAGCGCCTGCCGGCGACGCTCGCCGAGGCGGTCGACGCGCTGGTCGCCGACGCGTCCCTCGTCGCCGCGATGGGGTCGGAGGCGATCGCGGTCTTCGTCCAGGCCAAGCGCCAGGAGGCGGCGCGCTTCGCCGCCGCCGAGGATCCGGACGCCTGGCAGCGGCGCGAATACTTCGGCCGCTTCTGAACGCCGGCGCCGGAAGAAGCCGACACCCCAGGAAGTGCGCATGACCGTCACCGCCCACCTCGTCGACCCCACCGGCCGCACGCACACCGTGTCGGCGCGCGAGGGCACGAGCCTGATGCGCGCCGCGCTCGATGCGGGCGTCGACGGCATCGCCGCCGACTGCGGCGGCTGCCTGAGCTGCGCCACCTGCCATGTCTACGTCGACGCCGACTGGCTGGGCCGGCTGCCGCCGGCCGGCGACGACGAGCGGGCGATGCTGGAGATGACCGCCGCCGAGCGCATGCCGGCGAGCCGGCTGAGCTGCCAGATCACGCTCCTGCCGGCGCTCGACGGGCTGTGCGTGCGGCTGCCGCCGAGCCAGTACTGAGGCGCACCCGATCGCCACCCCCGACCCTTGCCCTGCCGGACGCAGCGACCCGCACACCGCCACCGTGAACCGACTCCTCGAGGCCCTGTCCAAGCTGTGCGCGATCGCCGCCGGCCTGCTGCTGACCGCGATCACCGGCAT
>CAZQPN010000015.1:0-17177 GCA_964595215.1 uncultured Rubrivivax sp.
CGGCGTTCGTGATGGTGACGCACGACGAGGCGCTTGCGGCGCGTTGCGGCCGCATGCTGCGCCTGGCCGGATGAAGCGGGTGAGCACGATGAGCGACCTTCGTGCCCCGACCGCCGAGACCCTGGTGCACACGCTGCCGAACGGCGTGCGCGCGCTGGTCGTGCCGCTGCCGCACCGCGAGACGGCGGCCGTCAGCGTCTTCGTGCGCAGCGGCAGCCAGCACGAGCCGAGGCCGCTCAACGGCGTCGGCCACGTCGTCGAGCACATGGTCTTCAAGGGCACCCGCACGCGCGACGCGCTGCGCATCAACCTCGATGCCGAGAGCCTGGGCGCCGAGGTCAACGCCCACACCGACAAGGACCACAGCGCCTTCCACCTGCACGGCTTGGCGGCCGACGCCGGCCGCTTCGTGCACCTGCTGGCCGACCTGCTGCTGGCACCGACCTTCCCTGCCGAGGAGCTGGAGCGCGAGCGCCAGGTGCTGCTGCAGGAGTTCGCCGAGGACGAGGACGACCCGATGGCGACGGCCTACCGGCTGTTCGACCACGCGGCCTGGGGCACGCACCCGCTGGCGCAGCCGGCGATCGGGCGCCGCGCCAACGTCGAGCGCTTCACGCGCGAGGACCTGGCGCGCTGGGTCGAGCGGCAGTTCACGGGCGCCAACCTGATCGTCGCCGCCGCCGGACCGATGGACCCGCAGGCCTGGCTGCGCGAGGTCGACGCCGCCTTCGGCGGCGTGCCGCCCGGCGCGCCGAACACGGTCGACGTGCCGACCTGGGGTGGCGGCGTGCGCACGCGCCAGCTTGCGGGCAGCAGCCAGTCGCACGTCGTGCTGGGCTGGCCGGCGCCGCCGCTGGCGGCCGACGACCCGCTGCCCGAGCTGGCCGCGGTGCTGTTCGGCGAGGGCATGAGCGCGCCGCTGATGGCTGAGCTGCGCGAGACCCGCGGGCTCGTCTATTACGCCGCCTGCGCCGCCGACGTGCTCGATGGCAGCGGCAGCTGGGTGATCGAGGCCTCGTGCGCGCCGGAGCGGCTGGACGAGCTGCTCGCTGCATTGCCGCCGCTGCTGCACGCCCAGGCGGAGCGGACCGACCCGGCGGCGCTGGCGCGCGCCGTGCGCCAGCTGACGGTGCGCTGGATCCGCCAGCAGGAGCGCCCGGGGCGGCGGATCGAGGCCGCAGCGCTCGACCTGATGACGCTCGGGCGCGTGCGCGGTGCCGTGGAGCGCTGTGCACGCATCGAGGCGGTCACGCCGGCGCAGATGGCGGACGCTTTCGCGATCCTCCTGGGGCACCGAGCTGCCGCCGGCCTCTCGGGTCAGCTCGGCCGCCACGCCAGCGCGCGCGTGGCAACGGCGCTGGAGGGCCTCGCCGCGTCGGGCGCCTGACGCCCCTCTTCACTCGCGCGACGGCGCCGGCGGTGCCGGCGTCGTGCCGCCCATCCGCCCCAGTGTGCCGAGGAATTCCATCGGCAGCGGCAGCACGATGGTGCTGGCGCGGTCGCCGGCCACCTGCGTCATCGTCTGCAGATAGCGCAGCTGCATCGCCTCGGGCCGCTTGGCCAGCATTTCGGCGGCCTCCAGCAGCGCGGCGGCGGCCTGCTTCTCGCCTTCGGCGTGGATGACCTTGGCACGCCGCTCGCGCTCGGCCTCGGCCTGGCGCGCGATGGCGCGCACCATCGACTCGTTGAGATCGATGTGCTTGAGCTCGACGTTGGTCACCTTGATGCCCCACGCGTCGGTCTGCGCGTCCAGGATGCGCTGCACGTCGAGGTTGAGCCGCTCGCGCTCGGCCAGCATCTCGTCGAGCTCGTGCTTGCCCAGCACCACCCGCAGCGTCGTCTGCGCCAGCTGCCCGGTGGCCATCAGGTAGTCCTCGACCTGGATGATGGCCTTCTGTGGGTCGACGACGCGGAAGAACACCACGGCGTTGACCTTGACCGAGACGTTGTCGCGCGAGATCACGTCCTGCGGCTCGACGTCCATCGTGACGACGCGCAGATCCACGCGAACCATCTGCTGAATGCCCGGGATCACGATGACCAGCCCGGGCCCCTTGACCTTCCAGAAGCGGCCGAGCTGGAACACGACGCCGCGCTCGTACTCGCGCAGGATGCGCAGCGCGCTGACCAGCAGCGCCAGCAGCAGCACGCCGGCGCCCAAGAAACCGAATGGCAGGTCGAACATCACGCAGGTCCTCCTTGACGGTTGACGGTGGCCGGCGGATCGTCCGCCGGCTCGACCTCGAGCACGAGGCCGTGCACGGCGCGCACGCGCACCGGCTGGCCGATGGCCAGCGGCACGCCGGCGCGCACGCGCCATTGTTCGCCGTGCACGTGCGCCCAGGTCTCGCCTGAGGCGGCCTCGCTGACGACGCCGGCGGCGCCGACGAGCTCCTCGGTGCCGCTGACGACCGGCCGCCGGCGCGCCTTCAAGGCCATGCCGCCGGCCAGCAGCACCGTGGCCAGCGAGGTGCCGGCGAGCAGCGCGATCAGCGCCAGCGGCACGCCGAAGCCCGGCACGTCGCGGTCGAACAGCAGCAGCGCACCGGCGACGAAGGCCACGATGCCGCCGCCGCCGAGCACGCCGAAGCCGGGCGCGAGCAGCTCGGCGCCCATCAGCGCCAGGCCGAGCACGATCAGCGCCAGCCCGGCGACGTTGAACGGCAGCATCTGCAGCGCGAACAGCCCGAGCAGCAGGCAGATCGCGCCGGTGATGCCGGCGACGCCGAAGCCGGGCGACGAGAACTCGAAGATCAGCCCGTAGACGCCGATCATCATCAGCACCAGCGCGAAGCTCGGGTTGGCGATCACGGACAGCAGCTGGTGGCGCGCGTCGGGCAGCACCAGCCGGTGGGCGAGGCCGGCGGTGGCCAGCACGCGCTCGCTGTCCTTGACCGTCACGCGGCGGCCGTCGATGGCCGCCAGCAGCGCATCGACGTCCTCGGCGACGAGGTCGATCACGCCCTCGCGCAGCGCCTCCTCGGCGGTCAGCGAGACGGCGTCGCGCACCGCGCGCTCGGCCCACTCGGCGTTGCGCCCGCGCAGCTGCGCCAGGCCGCGGATGAAGGCCGCGGCGTCGTTCACGGCCTTGGCGCCGGAGGCGTCGGTGGGGGCCGTCGGCGAGCGCGGCGCGGGCGCGCCGCGCTCGTCCGTCGGCGCGGAGGCGGCAGGGTCCGGCGTCCCGACGGGACGGTCCGGACGCATGCCCCCGATGCCGATCGCCACCGGCGTTGCCGCACCGAGCGTGGTCGCCGGTGCCATTGCCGCGACGTGGGCGGCGTAGAGGATGTAGGTGCCGGCGCTCGCCGCGCGCGCGCCCTCGGGCGCGACGTGCACGGCCACCGGAATCGGGGCGGCGAGGATGGCGCGGATGACCTGCCGCATCGCGCTGTCCAGCCCGCCCGGGGTGTCGAGCTCGATGATCACCAGCGGCGCGCCGTCGTCGGCCGCCTGCGCGATGCCGCGCACGACGTAGTCGGCGCTCGCCGGGCCGATGGCGTCGTGCACGCGCAGCACCGTGGCCGTGCCGGGCCCGGTCGCCGCCGGCTCGGCGCGCACCGACGCCAGCGACAAGGCCAGCAGCGCGGCACCCGCCGCCAGGCACAGTGCAGCGGCCGCGCGCCTCAGCACGTGGGGCTTCGTGACGCCGGCAACCTGACCCATGACCGCAGCATCAGACCACGGATCGCAGGGGGCTGCAATGCGCCGCGCCAAGCCGCGGACGCGGGCAGGGCGGACGGCGCTCAGCTCGACGCCGCCAGCGGCAGGTTCAGCAGCAGGTTCTGCGGCTTGAGCCGCATCAGGCCCGATGCGTCGTGCATCAGCCCGAGGTAGACCGGCCGCCCGGCGATGTCGGCGCGCATCTCGGCCGGATCGGCGAAGCGCAGCCGGAACAGGCTGACGAGGCGCTGCAGCCGCGCCGGCTCGACGTCCTGACCGCGGTAGAGGTCGTCGAGCAGCCGGCTCGCCTCGGCGTCCAGGCCGACGTGCCAGCGCCACTGCGGGTCGTCGATGCGCTGCAGCGGCTCGATCGTCACCTCCACACCCAGCAGGTGCGCGACCCAGCGCTCCAGCACGCGCGCCAGCGCCTTCAGCCCGGAGTGCGCGTCGACGAGCGAGATCTGCAGCCCGTGGCCCAGCTCGCGCCGGATCTCATGCGTCAGGTCGAGCAGGAAGCGGCCGCCGCCCTCGGGTCGTGCCGCGTGCCGGAAGTACTGCGCCGCGTTGTCCGTCGTCAGCACCTGCAGGTCCAGTCGCCTGAGCGGCGCCTGCGCCTGCGCCAGCAGCCGGCCGAGCTCGCCCAGGCCCTGGGTCTCGCGCTGGAAGTCCAGCGTGTCGCGGTCGCCGGCCAGCAGCCGCCCCTCGTGCGCCGTGATGCGCTGCGGGCGGACCAGCAGCTCGCCGGCACGCCAGGCGAAGGCGTCGTCGCTGCCGTCCAGCAGGTGGCGCACGACGGCCTGCACCGCGAGATCGATGAAGACCGGCGGCACCGCGATGCGGCCGCCGCGGAACAGCGCCAGCAGCCAGGCTTCGAGGCTGCCGGCCTCGACCACGGCGTCGCGCCAGGCCAGGAAGTGGCCGATGCTCTCGCGCGCGTCGGGGTCGCGCAGCGCGGCGAGATCGCTCTCGGTGACGTCGCGCCGCGGCGCGTCCAGCAGCGCCGCGTGCAGGCGTCGCTCGGCGGCGCAGGACTCGGGCACCGGCGCGAGCTCTGGCCGGCCGAGCAGGCCGCGCCACCAGCCGTCGCCCGGCACCAGCCAGCCGTGATCGTCGGGGTGCAGGTGGGCGTGCCCGCAGGCGGGCCAGAGGTCGTCGGGCATGGCGCGCGAGTCTATGCGCTGGTGGTGCGCCTTGCGCCGATGCCGCAGACCGCAACGGCGGCGCCGCGCGCGCCGACCGCGCCGCGACGCGCCGGGTGCGGTCGAGGTGTGACGCCTCCGGTCGCCTGCCGTCCGGGGCCGGGCCGGCACGCAGGGCGCGTCAGTCGTCGCGCGGCAGGTGCGGGTTCGACTGGCCCTCGGCCGGGTCGCCGGTGTCGGGGTCGATGAAATCGGCGATGCCGAGCTCGGCCTCGGCCTCGCGCAGCGACTCGCCCGGCTCGATGTCGTCCGGTTCGGCCGCGTGCAGGTCGGCCAGCGCCGCCTCGCGCGAGTCGAACGGCCCGAAGTCCTGCTGGCCGTCGGGATCGGTCCAGTACCAGCCGTCCGGGCGGTGCACGATGGGCTCGTCGGGCGGGGACAGCGACTCGGCATTGTCTTCAACGGGCATGTCGACCGGGTCGACGCCGGTGGACGGTGGCGGCGCTTGTGGGGGGCGAGGGACATGAGTCATGGCGTTGGCCAGTGCGTGGCGAGGTGTCGGAGGGACGGGAGTGGTGGCGTGCTCAGCACAGCCGCTGCGCGAGTCCTCGGGCGAAGGCCTCGTGCGCCTTGTTCGCCTCGTCGATCACCAGCGTCGGCGGATCGCCCTCGACCACCGCGGCCAGCGTGAGCTCGGGCTGCCCGGGCACGCCGATCTTGCGCACCAGCAGCAGGTCCAGCGGCGTGCGCAGCCGGCGCGCGCAGCCGGCGCGCCACCGCCGGCACGTCGGTGTCGGCACCCGTCGGCGCGTCGGTCGGAGTCGTGGAGGAAAGCATCGCGGACCCATGATCCGCCCGCGGGCGCCGGCGCCAGCTTGAGCCTGGTCAAACCCGGGCCGGATCGGCGACGACGGGTCGCCGTCGCGCCCAGCGTCCGCTCAGGTGTCGTCGGCCAGCGGAAACCCGGCGGCGCGCCAGGCCGGGAGTCCGCCGCGAAACCAGTAGACCTTGCGGTAGCCGGCCTTCAGTGCCGCCTGGCTGGCCTTGTAGCTCTTCCAGCACTCGGCCCCGTTGCAGGCCAGCACGAGCGCGGTGTGGCGGTCGACCGGCAGGCGCGCGACATCGAAGCCGTCCTTGGACGCGTCGTAGTCGGCCTCCTTGGCGCTCTTCTCGACATACGGCAGCCAGCGGGCGCCGGCCGGGTGACCGGCCTTGAACTCGGCTTCGGTGCGCGTGTCGACGTACACCGCGCCGTCCTGCAGCAGCCGCGCCGCCTGCGCGGCGTCGACCACGGTGGCACCGGGCAGCGCGCGCGGCGTGAAGTAGCCCAGCGTCGAGACATAGTCGAAGGCGCCGGCGTCGAGCGGCGCGACCGGTCCGAGCCCGCCATCGGCGGTGCCGGCGAGCAACGCGCCGCGCAGCGCGGCGGCGGCCGCGGCGGCCGGCGTGCCGGGCTTGACGGCCACGCTCAGGCCGGGCACCGACTTGCTCTGCATCACGACCTTCAGCGGCTCGCCGCCGGCGATCCACTGATCGACCAGTGCCCGGTCGACCGCGATCACGTCGCAGCGGCGGATCTGCAGGCAGATCAGCAGCGCCTCCTGGTAGCGGCTTTCGAACAGCGCGCCGAAGTGGCGCTTGAGCGTGGTATTGGCGGCGTTGGTCTCGCCGCGCAGCAGATAGGTCACGACGCTGTCCTGCGTCGGCAGGCCCAGCCTCAGGCCGGCGGCCGACGCGAGGTCCTTGACCGGGCTGTCGCGGTGTGCCACCAGCACCGCCTGCACCGGCGGCGTCAGACTGACCAGCGGCAGGTAGCCGTAGCGCACCGCGCTACCGACGACGTGCGCCGGGGCGACGAAGGCGTCCGGGATGCGCGAGCGCGTCGCCGCCAGGTCGCCCGTCGCGTCGGTCGACAGCGACATCGTCGCGTCGTCGAGCTTCTCGCGCCGCAATGCCTGCTCGACCAGGCCGCGCGCGGCGGTGAAGGTGTCGTGGCGCGACCGTTCACCGAGGTCGCCGGGATTGATGACGACGCGCGTGGCTGCCACGGCCGCACCGACCGACAGCAACGCCGGCAGCGCCGCCAGGAACGCTGCGGCACGCAGGAGCGGAGTCGGGGCCAGTCGCATCGGGCAGCGTTTCGTGGGTGCGGAGGCGGATTCTAGGAAGCGGCCGCCACCGTCAGTTGTCAGCAAACGTGACCACGCGCCACTGCGCGGCGCGGGATCGGCGCCGCCGTGACGGGATGCACGACCGGCCGCCGGCCGGATGCGGCCGACTCAACGCGTGTCGAGTTGCGGGCCGAGCCGACGCAGCAGCAGGGCGTGGGCCCAGTCCATGAAGGCCTGGACGCGTGCGGCACGTCGGCGGGTGGTGGGCGCGACCAGGTGCAGCGGCAGCGACGGACACTGCCAGCCGGGCAGCACCCGCACGAGGGCGCCGCTGGCCAGGTGGTGGGCTGCGACGAACTCGGCCAGCACGACGACGCCCAGCCCGTCCAGGCCGGCGCTCAAGGCCGCGGCGCTGTCGGTGGTGACGAACCGCGCCGGCACGTCGAACTCGGCCCGGCGCGCCTCGCGCGTCAGCGTCACGGGCCTGAGCTTGCCGGTGGAGGCCAGCACATAGCCGACCTGGTGATGCCGGACCAGCTGCTCCGGACGCTCGGGCAGGCCGTGCCGGTCGATGTAGTGCGGTGCCGCGCACAGCACGAAGCGCAGGTCGCCGACCCGCCTGGCCGTCAGCCGCGAGTCGGGAAGCGCGCCGCCGCGCAGCGCGCAGTCGACACCCGCCTGCACGAGGTCGACGGCGCGGTCGGAGCAGCCGAGCTCCAGCGTGATCTTCGGGTAGCGCTCCAGAAAGCCGCGGATCTCGGGCGCGAACACGAGGCGGCCCATGGCGACCGGGACGTCGACCCGCAGATGGCCAGCCGGCGCATGGGCGCCCTTGCGCAGCTGGGTCTCCATCTCGTCGACCTGCTGCAGGATCGCACAGGCGTGCTGGTGGTAGGCCAGCCCTTCCTCCGTCGGCGCGACCGAGCGCGTGGTGCGCGCGAGCAGCCGGGCCCCGAGCTTGTCCTCGAGCTGTTGTACGTGCTGGCTGACCGTCGCCTTGTGCAGATTCAGCTGCCGGGCGGCCATCGTGTAGCTGCGGCTCTCGACCACCTGGACGAAGCTGCGCATCGCGTCGAATCGATCCACCGAGGGCTCCGTGGGTGCCGGGCGTCGATTGTCGGCGATCTCCAGACAGCGTGTCGGCACCCGCGGGCTATGCCGGGCGCCGGGCGGCTCCTAGAGTCGGCCGTGAGCCAACGACCTCCACACCTCCACGAAAGCACCGGCATGCCCCAACGCGCCCATCTCGTCGCCGGGATCCTCGCCCCGCTGTGCATCGTTGCCTTCTTCCTGTCGACCGTCGTCGTCGAGGTGTTCGGCTCGCCCGCCGCGGTGGCGCAGCTGAAGTCCCTCATCGTCGCGCCCGGGTTGTGGATCCTGATCCCGGCCATCGCGGCGGCCGGCGGCAGCGGCATGTGGCTGTCGAGGTCCCGCAAGGGGCGCTTGGTCGACGCCAAGAAGAAGCGCATGCCCTTCATCGCCGCCAACGGGCTGCTGGTGCTCGTGCCCTGCGCGATCGTGTTGAACCGGTGGGCGGCGGCCGGCAGCTTCGACACCGCCTTTTACGCCGTGCAGGCGTTCGAGCTCGTCGCCGGCGCGGTCAACCTGACGCTGCTGGGGCTGAACGTCCGCGACGGGCTGCGCATGGCCGGGCGCCGCTGACGCGACTGCCGGCGCGGGGACGGATCTCGTGCGGCCGACCGGCAGGCCGAGTCAGGAGCCGGGCACGTACATGTAGCCGGCGTTGCGCACGGTGCGGATGGTGCGCGGCTCGCTGCCCGGCTCGGGCTCGATCTTGCGCCGCAGGCGGCCGATGCGGATGTCGATCGAGCGGTCGAAGGGCTCCCACTCGCGGTTGCGCGTGTGCATCAGCAACTGGTCGCGCGACAGCACGCGGTTCGGGTTGGCGAGGAAGACGCGGAGCAACTCGTACTCCATCGCCGTCATCGCGACCTCGGTGCCGTCCTCGAACAGCCGGCGCGACGCCAGCTCGATCTCGCAGCGCCCGATGCGCTGGCGCACCGGCGCGCCCGGCCCGGCCGCCGGCTCGGCCGCCGGCCTGGCCTGCATGCGCCTGAGAACGCTCTTGACCCGCGCCAGCAGCTCGCGCGGGTCGAAGGGCTTGGCGACGTAGTCGTCGGCGCCGAGCTCCAGCCCGACGACTCGGTCGACGACGTCGGCCGCGCCGGTCACCATCACGATGCCGACGTCGAGCTGGTCGCGCAGGTGGCGCGCCAGCGACAGGCCGTCCTCGCCCGGCAGCTTGAGGTCGAGCAGCACCAGGTCGGGCGGCTCGCGCTCGATCTCGGCGCGCATCGCGCGGCCGTCGGCGGCGGCACGCACGCGGTAGCCATGGCCGCCCAGGTACTCGAGCAGCATGGCTCGGATCGATGGATCGTCGTCGACGACCAGCAGGTTGGCGGTTTCGGCGCTCACTCGGTGACCCTCCGCGCTGTGTGTCCGTGCGGCCGCCCCCGGGGCGGCCCGGCCGGCGGATGGTCCGTGCATTCTGGCCAGTGCGGCCGCCCGAGGGAAGGGCCGAATACAAAGCGGCAACAAACGCCGGGGCCACGCACCAGATACATCGGCGCGACAAAGGTGCCGCCGCCGGCCATCGGCCGGATACGCGGCCGCTCGACAGTCCACTCCACGCCGTGCGGCAATCCCGCCGTCGGCGCCACCACCGAGGACCGTCGACATGAACACCACGATCTCCGCCCCCCACGCCAGCCACGCCAAGGTCATCGAGGTCTCGCGCCGCGTGCGCTGGGACATCGACCGCGACCTGATCCGCGGCCGCCACTTCGACTACACCAGGACCTTCCTGCCGGCCGGGCTGTCACTGGTCGGCGAGCTCGACTTCCTGGACGCCGCCGACCGCCGGCTGCTGAGCCAGGTGCAGGGCCGCACCTACGCCTACATCTTCGGCCTCGTCGAGCGCTTCATCGCCGCCAAGGTGATGCAGCTCGGACAGGCGCACGCGCTGGGCGACCAGGTCGCGATGGAGGCCATGGTGCGCATGACCGACGAGGAGCTCAAGCACCAGGAGCTGT
Organism: uncultured Rubrivivax sp.; assembly: GCA_964595215.1. Taxonomy (GTDB): domain Bacteria; phylum Pseudomonadota; class Gammaproteobacteria; order Burkholderiales; family Burkholderiaceae_C; genus Rubrivivax. The sequence goes on from CAZQPN010000015.1 coordinate 9,964, forward strand.
TCCGCCGCCTGGACGCCATGATGGCCGCCGACATGCCGGCCGGCTACGTGCAGACCGCCGACGCCAACGCCGTCGCGCAGGCCGTGCTGGCGGCGCCGACCTGGTCGGTGCTGGCGCTGACGCTGGACATCGAGCTGTTCACGCAGGCGCACTACCGCGCCAGCATCGAGCCCGACAGCCAGCTGTCCGAGCTCTGGAAGGACGTCTTCCTGTTCCACTGGAAGGAGGAGGCCCAGCACGCCATCCTGGACGAGATCGAGCTCGTCGCCGAGGACGCCAGGCTGTCGCCGACCGAGCGCGACACAGCGGTCGACGCGCTGATCGCGCTCGTCGGCGCCGTCGACGGCATCCTGCAGGCGCAGGCCGAGGCCGACGCGCGCTACTTCATCGCCATCACCGGCCACGCCTTCGACGAGGCGCAGCGCGAGGCCATCCACGCCACCGTGCTGAAGGCCTACCGCTGGCAGTACATCGTCTCGGGCGTGATGGAGCCGCGTTTCCAGAAGGTGCTGTTCGGCCTCGTCGACGAGGCCCAGGGTGCGCGCATCCAGGCCGCCCTCGCGCCGCTGACCTACGCCGTGCCCGCGCAGCCTTCGGCGCCGTTGCCGATGGCCGCCTGACCCCGACCCGCCGGCCCGCCCCCGCCGCGGCATCCGCCCCGACCGACCGCGGGCCGGCACACCATGCAAGGAGATCGACCATGACCACCGTCGCCCACCCCGCGCGTCCCTGGCGCGCCGCCGACGTCCACCCGCTGGGCTGGCTGCCGCCGCTGCTGTCGCAGTGGCGCCGCCGCCGCCGCGCCGCGGCCCTGCAACGCGAGCTGCAGGCGCTCGACGACCGCATCCTGCGCGACGTCGGCCTGACCCGCTCCGAGATCGGGTCACTGAGCGCCGAGTTGGCGGGCCTGGTCGAGCGCAGCCGGGTCCGGGCCTGGCATGCGGGGGATGTGTGAGCGCGCCGGGCCGCTCCCAGGCGCTCATCCCGGCGCGCGCAGCGCGGAGGGTCGTCCGGTGAACGCGCGCGCCTGGGCCGTCACGCTCGCCGCCGCGGCGCTGATGGCGCTGGTCGGCGGCGGGCGCTCGGCCTATGCCTTGTTCGTCGGGCCGCTGAACACGGCCAGCGGCATCGGCCTGGCGAGCTTCAGCCTGGCGCTGGCGCTCGGCCAGCTCGGCGTCGGCCTGGCTCAGCCCTGGGTCGGTGCGCTGGCCGACCGCCATGGCGCCGCGCGGCTGGTCGTCGCCGGCGCCGCCGCGCTGGCCCTGTTCACGGTGCTGCCGGCGCTCGCGCCGCTGCCGGGCGTGATCTGGCTGTCGGTGATCGGCGGCGCGATCGCCGGCTGCGCGGTCGGCAGCAATGCGCTGCTGATCGGCGAGGTCACGCGCGCCGTGCCGCCCGAGCGCAGCGGCCTGGCGGTCGCGATCGTCGGCAGCGGGATCTCCTTCGGGCTGCTGGTGCTGGGCCCGCTGACGCAGGTCACGATCGACGCCTGGGGCTGGGCGGTGGCGCTGTGGGCCTGCGCCTCGCTCAGCCTGCTGGCCTGGCCGCTCGCCCGGTGTCTGCGCCGGCCGGCTGACGCCCGACCGGTGGCGGCACGCGCGCCGGCCGCGCCCATCTCCGCTTCGCCGGGGCCGAATGGCACGCCCTCGACGGTGGCCGTCCGTGCCACCGGCGTGCGCCCTGCGTCGCAGGTGAGCGACGCGCTGCGCGGCTGGCCGTTCTGGCGCGTCGCGCTGAGCTTTGGCGTGTGCGGCTTCCACATCGCCTTCCTGGCCGTGCACATGCCGGGCGTGATCGAGCGCTGCGGCCTGCCGGCGTCGCTGGCGGGCACCTGGATCGCGCTGTCCGGGCTGGGCAACGTGGCCGGCGCGGTCGCGGTCGGCCTGCTGCTGCGCCGCGCCGATGCCGGCCGCCTGCTGGCGGGCATCTACGGGCTGCGTGCACTGTCCGTCGCGGCGCTGATGGCGCTGCCGGTCTCGTCGGCGGGCATGCTTGCCTTCGCGCTCGCGATGGGCGCCACCCACATGGCGACGCTGCCGCCGACCTCGCAGCTGATCGCGCGCCGCCACGGCGTGGCGCAGCTGGGCGCGCTGATCGGCGTCGCCATGCTGGTGCACCAGGTCGGCAGCTTTGCCGGCATCGCCTTCGGCGGCTGGGCCGCTGCGGCCACCGGCAGCGACACGCTGCTGTGGTCGGTCGACATCGTGCTGGCGCTGGCCGCGGCGGCGCTGGTCTGGCCCTGGCACCGGTTACCGGCGGGCCAGGCCGGGCGCCCGCCCGCGCTGGCGACGGCCTGAGCGGCGCCCGCCGATCGACGGCCACTGGTCGCTCAGCCGCCGGTGTGCAGCGTGTCGGTGTCCGTCGCCAACCAGCGCGGCAGCTGGCTGCGCAGCCGCGCCTCGTCGAGCGGCTTGGGCAGCGCCGCGACGACGCCGGCGCGCTGCAGCGCGTCGGCCTCGAAGGCCTCGGCGTTGCCGCTGATCAGCAGCCGAGGCAATGCCGGGCGCAGTGCGCCAGCCTGTTCGGCCAGCTGCAGCCCGGTGAGGCCGGGCATGGTCTGGTCGGTGATCAGCAGCGCGAAGCGCTGCGCCGGGTCGCGCAGCAACTGCAGCGCGGCCAGCGGGTCTCGCATCCAGGTGGGTGTCAGGCCCCAGCCGCGCAGCCGCTCGGCCAGGTACTCGCCGACCATGGCGTCGTCCTCGACCAGCAGCACGCGGCCTTGCAGCGCCGGTGCCGCCGCCGGTACCGGGCGCGCAGCCTGGACGTCGTCGGTGGCGTCGGCGCCGGCGCGCGGCAGCCAGACCTCGAAGCAGGCGCCTGCGCCGGGCGCGGTGGTCAGGCCGAGGTGGCCGCCGTGGCCGTGCACGATGCCGTGCACCATCGCCAGCCCCATGCCCGAGCCTCTGCCCGGCGCCTTGGTCGAGAAGAAGGGGTCGAAGATGCGTTCGACCAGCGCCGGCGCGATGCCGTCGCCGTCGTCCTGCACCGCCAGCCGCACCCACGCGCCGCCGGCAACGCGCGCGCGGCAGCTCGCGCAGTGCCAGCGCGGCGCGTCGGAAGACAGCTCCAGACGCACCTCCAGCCGGCCGCCGCCGGGCATCGCGTCGCGTGCGTTGATGCACAGGTTGAAAAGCACCTGTTCGAGCTGCACCGGGTCGGCCAGCACCTGCGGGCCGTCGTCGGCCGACGGCGCGTCCAGGCCCTCGGTGCGCAGCGTCAGGGTGGCCGGCAGCGTGGCGCGCAGCAGGCCCAGCGTGCGCCGCACGAGCGGCGCCAGCGCGACGCTGCGGCGCTCGCCGCGCTGGCGGCGCGCGAAGGCCAGCATCTGGGCCACGAGGTCGCGCGCCCGTTCGGCCGCCAGCCGGCCCTGTGCGACCTGGCGCTGCAGCGCGGTGTCCCCGATCGCCTCGGCACGCTCCTGCGCCATCGCCTGCCAGCCGATGACGCTGGTCAGGATGTTGTTGAAGTCGTGTGCGATGCCCCCGGTCAGCTGGCCGATGGCTTCCATCTTCTGAGCCTGGCGCAGCTGGCGCTCGAGTTCGCTGCGCTGCGCCTCGGCGGCGCGGCGCTCGGTGATGTCGCGCGCCGCGTACAGCACGTGCGGCTGGCCGCGGTGCATGACCGGCATCGCGTGCACCTCGAGCGTCAGCTCGGCGCCGTCCTTGCGCCGCCCTGCGGCCTCGAAGCGCAGCGCCTGGCCCGCCAGAACGTCGTCGTGCTGGCGCCGGTGCAGCGCGCGCAGTGCCGGGTCGTCCTGCGTCAGCACGCGCGGCGCGCCGAGCACCTCGTCGCGCGTGTAGCCCGTCATCGCCAGATAGGCGGGGTTGACGTCGACCGCGTGATAGTCGGCGTCGCGCAGCACCAGGGCGTCGGCCGAGGCGTTGAAGATCGCCCGGTACTGCGCCTCGCTGGCGCGCAACGCCTGCTCGGCCTGCCTGCGCTCGGTGACGTCGCGCGCGATGGCCAGCACGTGAGGCTCGCCGCGGTGCCGGAAGGGGATCGCCTGGACCTCGGTCAGGATGCGCCGGCCGTCCTTGCACACCGCCTCGACCTCGGCGCTGCAGCGCTCGCCGGCCAGCGCACGCCGCACCAGCTCGCGCCGCGGGTGCGCCTGCTCCGGCGTGTAGCGCTGGATGTCGAAGCCGCGGCCGATGACCTCGCCGCGCGTCCAGCCGTACAGGCGCTCGTAGGCGTCGTTGACGTCGACGCGTTCGTAGCGGCTGTTCCAGAGGATCAGCGCGTCGGCGGCGACGTTGAAGATCGCGCGGTACTGCGCCTCGCTGGCGCGCAGCGCCCGCTCGGCCCGCTTGCGCTCGGTGATGTCGCGGCCGATGTACAGCACGTGCGGCAGGCCGCGGTGCGGCGTCGGCACGCCGCGCAGCTCGAGCTCGTAGCCGATGCCGTCGCGGCGCAGCAGCTGCGTCTCGATGGTCACCGCCTCGCCGGCCAGCGCGCGCTCGTGCAGCGCGCGGATCTGCGCGTGCATCGGCATCGGGTTGGCCAGCACGTGGTCGACCCCGATCACCTCGTCGCGCGAGAACCCGCTCATGCGCTCGTAGGTGGCGTTGACGTCGACGATGCGGAACTCGGCGTCGCGCAGCACCAGCGCGTCGGCCGAGGCGTTGAAGATCGCGCGGTACTGCGCCTCGCTGTCGCGCAGCGCCTGGTCGGCGGCGCGGCGCTCGGTGATGTCGCGCGTGAAGGCCAGCACCTGCGGCCGGCCCTCGATCAGCGCCGGCTTCAGCCGCACCTCGTCCCAGTGCAGGCTGCCGTCCCTGTTGCGGCGCCGCCATTCGACCGGCGGGCAGCGGCCGAGCTTGGCCAGCCCCATCCAGTGCATCGCCTCGGCGGCGGTGTAGGGCGGCGTGCCGGCGCTGATGTCGTCCACGCCCAGGCGGGCGAACTCCTCGCGGCTCCAGCCGTAGGTCTCGACCGCCTTGGCGTTGACGTCCAGGATGCGGCCGCTGTCCCAGTCGTGGATGAATATCGCGTCCTCGGCGGCCTCGAAGATCGCGCGGTAGCTCGCCTCGGAGCGCGCCAGCGCCTCGCTGGCGGCCAGCCGCTCGAGCTCGGCGGCGGCGCGCACGGCGAAGATCTTCAGCATCGCCTCGACGCGCTCGAGCTGCAGCAGCGGCTGGCGCGACGCCACCGAGACGATGCCCAGCGGCCGGCCGTCGAGCGCCGCCAGCGGGTAGCCGGCGTAGCTCTCGGTGCCCTGCGCACGCGCGTCGTGGTCATCGGGAAACAGCCGCTGCAGGTCGCGCGGGTAGGCGCGGAAGCACTGGCCGAGCACGGTCTCGCAGGGCGTGCCGGCGGTCGCGTACGGAATGTCGCGCAGGATCTGGCCGTCGTACTGCATCGCCAGCATGCGCAGCCGGTCGCGCTCGGCCGGCTCGTGGCGGGCAATGAACGCGACCTCGACGCCGAGGATGGCGGCCAGCATGCGCACCAGCTCGTCGAACACCGTGTCGCCCCGGGCGCCCGAGACCGCGAGCGCGGCGTCGCGCAGCACGGCGTCGGTGCGGCTGCGCTCGATCTCGCCGGCCAGCCGGCCGGCGACGATCTTCAGCATCGCCTCGGCATGCTCGGCGTCGCCGCCGGCGATCGGGCGCCGGTCCATCGCCACCAGCAGGCCGAGCGGCACGCCGTCGCTGTCGGCCAGCGGGTAGGCGGCGTAGGCATCCATGCCCTTGGCGGCGAAGACGGTGTCGGGGCGGAACTCGGCGCTGACACCTTGCGCGACGTAGCGGAAGCGGTCGACGACCTGAGCGCAGGGCGAGCCTTCGAGCGCGTACTCGAAGTTGCGCAGGGCCTGGCCGTCGAGGTGTGCCGCCAGCGTGCGCAGCGCCTGCCGCGAGGCGTCGGTGAACACACCGACGAAGGCGACCGCGACGCCCAGCGCCTGCGCCAGCTCGGTGACCAGCTCCTCGTGCAGCGCCGGGCCGCCCCGGCGCGCGACCGCCAGCGCCAGCCGCTGCAGCGAACGCAGTTGGCGCGCCAGGTCGGCCGACTCGGCGGGCGGCGCGGGGTCGCGGTCGGGCACGGCGGGCGAGGCCATGCGACCAGTCTAGAGCGGTCGTGCGCGTCGCGACAGCTCCCCGGTGCGGTCATTGCCATGCGGATACGGCGTCGATACACACGGGTTACATGCGGCCGGTGGGATGCATGCGCGATACGCGCGACCTGCGCCAGTCGCTGCCCGGTCACGCGGCGCGACACGTCGATACCGCGCGTCAACATGGCGCCACGGGCGGCGACCGTGCTTCAACGCGGCCGATACGGGCGGCCGCGATGCTGGTGGTGCCGATCACCCCATCCACCCCATCCGCACCGAGGATCGTCATGACCCGCACCCACCACCAGCATGCCCCGCCCACCGCGGCGGTCACCGACGACGACGCGCCGCTGCTCGCGCTGCACTGCAGCGGCGCCGGTGCCCGCGCCTTCGACGGCTGGCGCCGCCGCCTGCCCGACCCAGCGACGCTGCTGACGCCCGACCTGATGGGAAGCGGTGTCGAACCGGTCTGGCCGCTCGGCGCGGCGACCTCGCTCGCCGCCGAGGCTGCACGCCTGGCCGCGCTGCTGCCGCCGCAGCGCGTGCACGTGTTCGGCCACTCCTACGGCGGCGCGGTGGCGCTCGAGCTCGCGCGCCACTGGCCCGGCCGCGTGCGCAGCCTGACGCTGTACGAGCCGGTGCGTTTCGCGCTGCTGCAGGACACGCCGGCACTGTGGCGCGCCATCGTCGGCGTCGGCCGGCGCATCGGCGCACTAACGCTGGCGGGGCTGGCGACGGACGCGGCCGAGCTGTTCGTCGACTACTGGTCCGGCCCCGGTCGCTGGGCGGCGACGCCGCCAGCGCGCCAGGCCGCGCTGGCCGCGCGCATGGGCAAGGTGCAGGCCGAGTTCGAGGCCTTGTTCACCGACGGCGTGCGCGCGTCGGACTACGCGGCACTCGAGCTGCCGGTGCACCTGGTCACCGGCGACCGGTCGCCGGCGCCGGCGCCGCGCGTCGCCGAGTGCCTGTCCGGCGCGCTGCCGATGGCGCGGCTGACGCGCCTGCGCGGCCGGCCTGCGACAATCGCGCCATGAGCCATATCCTGCAATCCCTGCCCGCCGGCCAGCGTGTCGGCATCGCCTTCTCCGGCGGCCTCGACACCTCCGCCGCGGTGCACTGGATGCGCGCCAAGGGCGCGATCCCCTGCGCCTACACGGCC
>CAZQPN010000016.1:0-17031 GCA_964595215.1 uncultured Rubrivivax sp.
GGTGCCATGGTTGCCCGGCTGCAGCACGTCGACCGCCTTCGGTCCGCACACGACGGCGCCGATCGGCACGCCCGAACCCAGCCCCTTGGCCAGCGGCATGACGTCGGGCTGGATGCCGGCCCACTGGTGGGCGAACCACTTGCCGGTGCGGCCGATGCCGCACTGCACCTCGTCGAGCATCAGCAGCCAGCCCTGACGATCGCACAGCGCGCGCAGGTCCTTCAGGTAGGCGAGGGTCGACGGGTGGATGCCGCCCTCGCCCTGGATCGTCTCCAGGAACACGGCGACGATGTTGGGGTTGCCTGCGGCCACCGCCTCCAGCGCCGCGATGTCGTTGCGCGGCACACGCACGAAGCCCTCGACCAGCGGCCCGAACCCGGCCTGGATCTTCGGGTTGGCGGTCGCCGACAGCGTGGCGATCGACCGGCCGTGGAAGGCGCCCTCGTAGACGACGATCTCGGGCCGATCGATGCCCTTGTCGTGGCCGAACTTGCGCGCGATCTTCAGCGCCGCCTCGTTGGCCTCCAGCCCGGTGCTGCAGAAGAACGCGCCGGACAGACCAGAGATCTCGCACAGCTTCGCGCCGAGTTGTTCCTGCAGCGGAATCTGGTAGTAGTTGGAGCAGTGGATCAGCCGGCCGAGCTGCTCCTGCAGCGCGGGCACGAGCTTCGGGTGCGCATGGCCGAGCGTGTTGACCGCGATGCCGCCCAGGCCATCGAGGTAGCGCTTGCCCTGCGTGTCCCAGACCCAGCAGCCCTGGCCATGCGACAGCGCGATCGGCAGCCGGCCGTAGGTGTTGAGCACGTGCGGCATCGGCCGCGTGACGGGGGCTTCGGGGGCGTTCATCGGCGCGCCTCTGTCGGTGGGAAGGAAGGCAACGATTCTAGGCGGGCCGTCCGGCGATGCTGCGATGCAGCAGAAGCGCGGCACAATCTCGGGCGTTGCCTCCATCCGTCCGCATGACCGAACCCCCGCGCCGCTTTGCCATCCAGGGACTGACCCGGGACGGGCGCAGCTTCCGCCCGAGCGACTGGGCCGAGCGGCTGGCGGGTGCGATGTCATGCTTTCGGCCGGGTGGCGTGCAGGGCACGATCGGTGCCCACATCGGCTACTCGCCGTACTGCGTGCCGCAGGTGGTCGATGGCGTCAAGTGTGTCATCGTCAGCGACGCGCTCAAGGGCGTCGAACCGATGGCCTGGGACTTTGTGATGAACTTCGCCCGCGACAACGGCCTGACGGTGGTCCCGATGCCGGCGTCTGGCGCCGCGCCCGCTGCGCCCGGGCACTGACGATCGGCGCCACCGCACTGCGGAAACGACAAAGGCCTGCGATGCAGGCCTTGGCGAGGAGGGCGGCAGATGCCGCGCGCGCTCAGGCGGCGGGCTGCGCGGTCGCCAGCGCCTTGACCTTGGCGGCGAGCCGGCTCTTGTGGCGGGCCGCCTTGTTCTTGTGGAAGATGCCCTTGTCGGCGACCGAGTCGATGACGCGCTGGGCGTCCTTGAACAGGGCCCCGGCCTTGTCCGCGTCACCGGCCAGGACCGCCTTCTGCACGTTCTTCACGACGGTGCGGAAGCGCGAACGCAGCGACGAGTTCTGCGCGTTCAGTGCCACGTTCTGGCGCGCGCGCTTGCGGCCCGAGGCGATGCGGACGGTCTTCTTCTTGGCTTTGGACGAAGTGGCCATGCTGTGTAATGTGGCGGGTGCGCTTCTGGCCGGGGGGTGAGGCGTGGGCGACACCGACCCGGCTGGTTGAACCGACTGCTCCGGGTTTCATGCCGAGCAACCGTCCATGCCGGTCGTTCGGTGTCCCTACGAGCAAAGACTGTCGAGTATAGCACGGCGGGCTGCGCGTGCCAAGGCGTTGCAGCCCGGCCGCATACAATCCGCCGTCGCCCGATGAATCTGCTCAAGTCTGCCTCCACGGTCTCGCTGCTGACGCTGGCCTCGCGCGTTACCGGCCTGGTGCGGGAGCAGTTGGTGGCCGCCACGTTCGGTGCCAGCGCCGCGACCGACGCCTTCAACGTCGCCTTCCGCATCCCCAACCTGTTCCGCCGCCTGTTCGCCGAGGGGGCCTTCTCGCAGGCCTTCGTGCCCGTGCTGGCGGCCACCCGGGAGGCCGAGGGCGATGCGGCGACGCACTCGCTGATCGACGCCGTCGCCACGGTGCTCGCTTGGACGCTGGTCGCGGTCTGCGTCGTCGGCGTTGTCGGGGCGCCGCTGCTGGTGCTGGCGATCGGGGCCGGGCTAGAGCGCTTCGACACCGCCGTCCTGCTGACGCGGCTGATGTTTCCCTACATCGGCTTCATGTCGCTGGTCGCTCTTGCGGCCGGCGTCCTCAACACGTGGAAACGCTTTGCCGTGCCGGCTGCCACGCCCGTGCTGCTCAACCTGTGTTTCATCGCCGCGGCGTGGCTCGGCGCGCCGGCCTTCGAGGCGCGCGGGTGGGACCCGATCCTGGCGTTGGCCGCGGGTGTGATGGCCGGCGGCGTGCTGCAACTGGCGGTGCAGTGGCCGGCGCTGCGGCGGATCGGCGCCATGCCGCGCATCGGGCTGACGCCTGGGCGGGTGCGGGGGGCGCTGAACCACCCCGGCGTCAAGCGTGTGCTGCGCCAGATGGCGCCGGCGCTGCTGGGCGTGTCGGTGGCGCAGATCTCGCTGCTGATCAATACGCAGATCGCGTCGCACATCGGTGTCGGCGCCGTCTCCTGGCTGACCTACGCCGACCGGCTGATGGAGTTTCCGACCGCGCTGCTGGGCGTCGCGCTGGGCGTCGTGCTGCTGCCGCAGCTGTCGGCCGCGCGCGGGCGCGAGGACGCCGCGGCCTTCTCCGGTCTGCTCGACTGGGGCCTTCGGCTGGTCCTGATGCTGGCGCTGCCCTGCGCGGTGGCGCTGCTCGTCTTCCCGCAGGCGCTGGTCGCGGTGCTGTTCCACTATGGCGCCTTCAGCGCGGACGACGTCCTGCAGACCGAGCGCGCGCTGCGCGGCTACGGCATCGGCCTGATCGGCCTGATCGCGATCAAGATCCTGGCGCCTGGCTTCTATGCGCGGGAGGACGTGCGCACGCCGATGCGGGTGGCGGTGGTCGCACTGGTGCTGACCCAGCTGATGAACCTCGTGCTCGTGCCCTGGCTCGGCCACGCCGGGCTCGCGACCTCGATCGGGCTGGCGGCGCTGTTCAATGCCGGCACGCTGCTGGTGCTGCTGCGCCGACGCGGGCTGTACCTGCCGGCGCCGGGCTGGGCCGGCTTCGCGCTGCGTGTGACCGCGGCCAGCGTGGCGTTGGGCGTGGCGCTGGCCGTCGCGGCGCGCCATCTCGACTGGATCGGCCTGCAGTCGCACGCGCTGCAGCGTGCCGGCTGGATGGCGCTCGTGCTGGCCGGCGTCGCGGCGCTGTACTTCGCGCTGCTGCTGGCCAGCGGCGTGAGGCCGCGCCAGTTCCTGCGCCGGGGCTGACCTACACTCGGTGGCGATGACGCGCAAGCTGCACTTCGAGCCACCGGACGCGCTGCGTTACTTCGCCTCGCTGGTGGCGGACGACGCTTCGATGCCACTGCTCGAGGCTGCGGCGGCGGTCGCGCAGACGGCCGATCCGCGCGCCGACGTCTTGGCCGTGCTGGCGCAGGTCGACGCGCTGGCCGACACGCTGCGTCGCCGCCTGCCGTCCGACGCCGGCGCGCTGCACAGGCTGCGGCTGCTGAACCGTTACTTCTTCGGCGAGCTCGGCTTCACCGGCAACCTGAACGACTACTACGACCCGCGCAACAGCTACCTTTCGGACGTGCTGGCACGTCGGCGCGGCATCCCGGTCACTCTGGCGCTCCTGTACGCTGAGCTGGCGGGGCAGTGCGGGCTGCAGCCGAGCGGGGTATCGTTTCCGGGGCACTTCCTCGTCAAGCTGAAGTTGCCGCAAGGCGAGGTGGTGCTCGATCCGGTGAACGGCCAGTCGTTGTCGACCGAGCAGCTCGAGGAGCGGCTGGGGCCGTACCGACGCCGGCAGGGTCTGCTCGGCGACGACGAGGTGCCGCTGGGCCTGTACCTGCAGGCGGCGACGCCACGCGAGATCCTCGCCCGGCTGCTGCGCAACCTGAAGGAGATCCACCGCGCCGACGGCGACTGGCGCGCGTTGCTCGCGGTGCAGGAGCGCCTCGTGCTGCTGCTGCCCGACGAGGCCACCGAGCGTCGCGACCGCGGGCTGGTGCAGGCCGAGCTGGGTCGTCTCGACCAGGCCTGCGAGGACGTCGAGGCCTACCTGGCCCGCCAACGCGGTGCGCCCGACGCCGCGGCACTGCGCCGCCGCCTGCGGCGCTGGCGTGCGGTGCCACCGCCGGCGCTGCATTGAGCGCCGCGCCTGCGTTCCCGCATCTGCCCGCCGCCGTGAGCCCCGCCGCGCCTCCGACGCGACAGATGCCGCTGCCGCTGGCCCCGCCCGCGGCGCCGTCGTTCGACAACTTCCTGCCCGGCGCGAACGCCGCGGCCTGCCACCACCTGCGCGCGCTCGGGCCGGCCGGCGCGCCGGTCTACATCTGGGGGCCGTCCGGCAGCGGCAAGACGCATCTGCTGCAGGCCACGCTGGGCGCAGCCCGCGCCGCGGGGCGGACGGCGGTCGCGCTGCGCGTCGGCGTCGACGACGAACCGGCGACGCCGTCCGTGCCGGCGCTGCTGGTGATCGACGATTGCGACACCCTCGACGCACCGGCGCAGGCGCGCGCCTTCCGCGCCTTCGTCGACGCCGCGACGTACGGCACGCAGCTGGTGGCTGCGGGGCGCGTGCCGCCGGTCGATCTGCCGGTGCGCGAGGATCTGCGTACCCGGCTCGGATGGGGGCCGGTCTTCGCGCTGCAGCCTCTGACCGAGGGCGGGTTGCGCGCGGCGCTGCAGCAGGAGGCGGCGCGGCGTGGCCTGATGCTGTCCGACGACCTGTTGAACTTCCTTCTGACGCGCTTCGCGCGCGACCTGACGAACCTGATGTCGCTGCTCGATCGGCTCGACCGTTATGCACTGGCGCGCTCGCGCCCGCTCACGGTGCCGCTGCTGCGCGCGATGCTGCAGGAGCCCGACGCATGGTGACGCCCGTACGCCTCGCGCTGTTCGATCTCGATGGCACGCTGCTGCCCACCGACTCGGACCATGCCTTCGGCGAGTTCCTGGTGCGCATCGGCTGGGCCGACGCGGCCAGCCACCGACGCGGCAACGACCGCTTCTACGCCGACTATCTGGCCGGCACGCTGGACATCGCCGCCTACGTCGACTTTGCCACCGCACCCTGGCGCGGGCGGGAGGCCGATGCGCTGGCGGCCGTGACGGAGCGCTTTCTGGACGAGGTCGCCCGCCCTGCGCTGCACCCGGCGGCACTGGCGCTGGTGCAGCGCCACCAGCGCGCCGGCGACCTCGTGGCCATCGTCACCGCGACCAACGAGTTCGTCACGCGCCCGATCGCCGACCTGTTCGGTGTGGCCGAGCTGATCGCCACCGAGCTCGAGCGCAACGCCGACGGCCGCGTGACCGGCCGGGTCCGCGGCGTGCCGTCGTTCCAGGCTGGCAAGATCGAACGCGTCGACGCGTGGCTGGCGGCGCGCGGACTGGGCTGGGGCGACGTCGAGCGCAGCACGTTCTACAGCGATTCCCCCAACGACCTGCCGCTGCTCGAGCGCGTCAGCCATCCGGTGGCCACCAACCCGGTGCCTGCGCTGGCCGAGATCGCCGCGGCGCGCGGCTGGCCCGTCCTGAGACTCTTCGAATGATTCGCAAACTGATCGGCAAACTTCTGGGCAGGACTGCCCCCACCCCCGACCCGGTGCCGGCCGGGCCGCCACTGGGCCGGCGCGCCGAGATCGCCGCCGCCGAGCACCGCATCGATCCGTCGCTGCTGGACGCCAACGCGGTGCGCGTGGTGCGCACGCTGAAGGAGGCCGGGCACGAGGCCTACATCGTCGGCGGCGCCGTGCGCGACCTGCTGGTCGGCCTCAAGCCGAAGGACTTCGATGTCGCCACCGACGCCACGCCGGAGCAGGTCAAGGCGCTGTTCAGGCGCGCCTTCATCATCGGGCGCCGCTTCCGGCTCGTGCACGTGATCTTCGGCCGCGGACGCGAGCACGAGGTGATCGAGGTCTCGACCTTCCGCGCCCTGCTCGACGCCGCGGCCACCGACGCCGTCGCCGAGCCCGAGAAAGGCACGCGGCAGGCGCTGGCCGGCAAGCAGCACGCGGTCGATGTCAGCGGGCGCGTGCTGCGCGACAACGTCTGGGGCCCGCAGGTCGAGGACGCGGCGCGGCGCGACTTCACGATCAACGCGATGTACTACGACCCGCTGACGCAGACGCTGGTCGACTACCACGGCGGCCTGGCCGACGCGCGCGACCGCCAGCTGCGCATGATCGGCGACCCGGCGACGCGCTACCGCGAGGACCCGGTGCGGATCGTGCGGGTCGTGCGCTTCGCTGCCAAATTGGGCTTCGCGATCGAGCCCGCGACGCGCGCGCCGATCGACGAGCTGGCGCCCCTGCTCGCAGGCGTGCCGGTGTCGCGGCTCTTCGACGAGATGGTCAAGCTGCTGCAGACCGGCCACGCGATCAAGAGCCTGTCGCAGCTGCGCGAGGTCAAACTGCCCAAGGGCGTGTTCCCGATCCTCGACCTGGTGCTGGCGCAGACCGGACGTGGCGACGGCTCCGATCGTTTCGTGCAGCTGGCGCTGGCCGACACCGATCGCCGCGTCGCCGAGGGCAAGCCGGTCGCGCCGAGCTTCATGCTGGCCTGCCTGCTGTGGCACGAGGTGCAGGCCCGCTGGCAGGCGGTGCGCGCCGGCGGGACGGCGCCGATCCCGGCGCTGCAACAGGCGGTCGACGCCGTGTTCGAGGCGCGCGTCGGCGACATCTCCGGCCGCGGCAAGCTGGGCGCGGACATGCGCGAGATCTGGATGATGCAGCCGCGTTTCGAGCGCCGTTTCGGGCGTGGTCCGTACTCGCTCGTCGAGCAGGCACGCTACCGCGCGGGCTGGGACTTCCTGCGCCTGCGCGCCGACGCCGGCGAGATGGACGCCGGGCTGTGCGAGTGGTGGGAGGACTTCGCGCTCGGCACCGAGGAAGAGCGCGAGGCGATGATCCTGGCCGCGCGCGAGAGCCAGTCCGGCCGCCGCGGTGGCCGCGCGGGCGGCGACGCGTCCCCATCGCGGGGTGGCGTGCGCGCCGAGGACGGTGCCGGCGACGAAGGGGAGGGCGAGGGTGCGGACGGCGATGATGACGTCGAGACCGGCAGCGACGTCGGACCGGCCGCGCCCAAGCCGCGGCGCCGGCGGAGGCGGCGCCGCAAGCCGGCCGGGGGGGGCGGGGGCGCCGACGTCCCGTCTGCGGACGCGTGAGCGTACGGTGCGCGCCGGTGGCGCCCACGGGTGGCGATCCCGGCCCGTCGGTTCGTCAGGTCGACCCATCGGCGTCGGCCGCGGGCGAGGCCCGGCCTGACGATGCCACCGTCCCGGCAGCCGCCGCGACACCTGTATTGACGCAGGCCTACATCGGCATCGGCGCCAACCTGGGTGACCCGCGGTCGGCGGTGGAGCACGCGCTGGCCGCGCTGGACCGTCTGCCTGGCACGCGCTGCAGGATGCGATCGTCGCTCTACCGCAGCGCGCCGGTCGACGCCGGCGGCCCGGACTTCGTCAACGCGGTGGCGGTGGTCGACACGCGGCTGGACGCCGAGGCGCTGCTGGCTCGGCTGCACGAGATCGAGCGGGCCGCCGGCCGCCAGCGCCCCTACCGCAACGCGCCGCGCTCGCTGGACCTGGACCTTCTGCTGTGGGGTGACCGGATCTGCGCGACGCCGGCGCTCGTGCTGCCGCACCCGCGGCTGCACCTGCGGGCCTTCGTGCTCGAGCCGCTGGCGGAGATCGCGCCGGGCCTGCAGATCCCCGGCCTGGGGCCGATCGCGGCCTGGCGCGACCGGGCACGCGGTCAGGTGCTGGAGCGGTTGGCGCCCGGCTGAGGGGCAGGCGCCGCCATCGCGGTCGGACCGCCTGGGACGTCCGCCGCGCCCGCCGCCGGCTCGAGCTCCCACTCGAAGAACTTCTGGATCCCGAACGCGATCGTGCCGGTCAGCACGCCGGCGCCCAACATCAGCGCGGCGATCGCGCCCAGCACCGGGCCCCAGCGTGTCGATCGCACCGGCTGGTCGTGGCGCGCCGCCCACTTTTCGTCCGACGTCAGGCCGTAGACGATGGCGCTCAGCATGGCCGCGGCGATCGACAGCCCGAGCAGCGGGATCAGCAGCCAGGCCACGCGGTCGTCCTGCCCGAGGTTGTTCATCCGCACGACGCCGGCGAGCCCGGCCAGGCTGGGCAGCGGAAACAGCCAGCCCACCTTGTCGTGCCAGCCGTACAGGTAGAAACGGTGCAGCCCGAGGGTGCCGCCGAGCACCGCCAGCCAGGTGGCGACGGTCTTGTCACGCCGCATCGAGCCGCTCCGCGTCCGCCGGTGCGGTGCGCGCCCCCTGGCCGAGCGCCTTCTGCATCACGATCACATCCAGCCAGCGGTCGAACTTCCAGCCCGAGTCCTTCAGCACTCCGGTGTGCTCGAACCCGAGCGCCCGGTGCAGTCCGATCGAGCCGGCGTTGGCGGCGTCGCCGATGACGGCGACCATCTGCCGCGCGCCGGCCTCCTCGCAGCGCGCCAGCAGCTCGGCCAGCAGCAGCCGCCCGAAGCCGCGGCCCTGGGCCGCCGGATCGAGGTAGATCGAGTCCTCGACAAAGAAGCGGTAGGCCGGCCGCGGCCGGAACCAGTTCGCGTAGGCGAAGCCTGCGACGCTGCCTTCGGCCTCGGCCACCAGCCACGGCAGCCCGCGCCCCAACACCTCGGCGCGGCGCCTGCCCATTTCGCCGCCGTCGGGCGGCTCCAGCTCGAAAGTGCCGGTGCCGTGCCGGACATGGTGGGCGTAGATGGCGGTCAGTGCCGGCAGGTCGGCGTCGATGCTGGGGCGGATGCGCACGGCGTTCTGGAGTGGTCGGGGTGCGAGAGTCTATAATGCGCGGTTTTCGACGACGGCCCGGACCCGGGGCGGCGCGGCCTGCGGATCGATGCGGGGCGCGTGGCCGGTGGCTTGTGGCGTATCTACGACGTCGATGTGGCGCGGCCGCGGGGCCGGCGCGCGGTGTGGGTCGCCCTTGGCGCCCCGCCGGGCGACGGGCGTGAAGGCCGCAGTTCGGACCGACCTGCTCAGCACGTGTCTCCTGGGGTGGTCGCCCTGCCTGGATCTGAAGATTGGACTACTCATGGTCGTGATTCGACTGGCTCGCGGCGGCGCCAAGAAGCGCCCGTTCTTCAACATCGTCGTCGCCGACTCGCGCGAACGACGCGACGGCCGCTTCATCGAGCGTGTCGGCTTCTACAACCCGGTGGCCGCCGGTGCCGCGGAGCCGCTGCGCGTGGCCATGGACCGCGTCAGCTACTGGACCGGTGTCGGCGCGCGCATGTCGCCCACCGTGGCCCGCCTGGTCGACCAGGCCAAGGCCGCGGCCTGAGCGGCGCGGGCCGGTGGCGCGCACGGCCGAGCCGGCGCCGCCGGCCATGACCAACCCGGCCGCGGAACCGGCCTGGCCGGACGACGCCGTCGAGGTTGCGCGTGTGCTCGGCGCCTGGGGCATCCAGGGCGGCATCAAGCTCAAGCCCTTCGCGGCAGACCCGCAGGCACTGTTCTCGTCCAAGCGCTGGTTCGTCGCGCCGCCCGAGGGCCATGCCTCCCCGGCGGGCGCCACGGCCCCGTTGCCCAGGCTGCTTCGCATCGTGAACGCCCGCGAACAGGGCGACACGATCGTCGCGACAGCACATGAGCTGACCGATCGCAACGCCGCCGAGGCGATGAAGGGCGCGCGCATCTTCGTCTCGCGGGCCAGCTTCCCGACGCCCGGGGAGGGCGAGTTCTATTGGGTCGACCTCATCGGTCTGGCGGTCTTCGACCGCCGGCAACGACGGCTTGGCACGGTGACCGGCCTGATCGAGACCGGCCCGCATTGCGTGCTGTCGGTGCAGGGCGTCGACGACACGCCAGCACCTGTGCTCATTCCCTTTGTCGACGCCTATGTCGATCGTGTCGATCGCGCCGCGCAGCGCATCGATGTCGACTGGGGCGACGACTACTGAGCATCCGACGCGGCGGCGCAGAGCTGCCCGTCCCGCGCACAGGGCCCGCCGATGCGCTTCGACGTCATCACGCTCTTCCCGGACCTCCTCGGTCCGCACCTGACACAGGGCGTCACGCGCCGCGCTTTCGTGTCCGGCCAGGTCGACGTGCGGCTGTGGCCGCTGCGCGACTTCGCGACCGACGCCTACCGTCGCGTCGACGACCGGCCCTTCGGCGGCGGGCCCGGCATGGTGATGCTGGCCGAGCCGCTGGAGGCGGCGATCGCCGCGGTGCACGCCGACCGCGGCGCCGCGGCGCCGGTGGTGGTGCACTTCACGCCCGCCGGCCGGCGCCTCGATCAGGCGCTGGTGACCGAGTTCGCCCAGGGCCCCGGGGCCGTGCTGCTGTGCGGGCGCTACGAGGGCATCGACCAGCGCGTGATCGACCGCCACGTGACGCACGAGATCAGCCTCGGCGACTATGTGATCTCAGGCGGCGAGCTCGCGGCGCTGGTGCTGCTGGACGCGGTGGCGCGACTACAGCCCGGCGTGCTGACCGCGCCGTCTCACGAGCAGGACAGCTTCTCCGACGGTCTGCTCGAGGGGCCGGCCTACAGCCGTCCCGAGACGCTGTCGACGCCGGACGGCGGGGTCGGCGTGCCGGCGGTGCTGCTGTCCGGCCACCACGCGCAGATCGCGCGCTGGCGGCGCGAGCAATCGTTGGCACTGACCGCGCGACGGCGTCCCGATCTGATCGACGCCGCGCGGGCGGCGGGGCGGCTGTCGGCCGAAGACGAGGCCTGGCTGGTACGCCTGCCGGTGCGCCCCGGGCTATAATCGAAAGCTTTTTGATCCTCTGCCGGGGTCCGGGTCATCGTCTGTCGCGTGAATCACGTGCAGCCGGGCCCGACATCATCCCATCGAACACCGCCGGCAAGATCGACTTCGGAGAACCCCCTTGGACCTCATCGCCACACTCGAGCAAGAAGAGATCGCTCGCCTCAACAAGGAGATCCCGGTCTTCGCCCCCGGCGATACGGTGATCGTCAGCGTCAACGTCGTCGAAGGCACGCGCAAGCGACTTCAGGCCTACGAAGGCGTCGTCATCGCCAGGCGCAACCGCGGGCTGAACAGCAGCTTCATCGTGCGCAAGATCTCCAGCGGCGAAGGCGTGGAACGGACCTTCCAGCTCTACAGTCCGCTGATCGCGAAGATCGAGGTCAAGCGCCGCGGCGACGTGCGCCGCGCCAAGCTGTACTACCTGCGCGAACGCAGCGGCAAGTCGGCGCGCATCAAGGAAAAGCTGTCCTGATCAGGGGCCTGGCCCTCTTGCGCCGTCGGATCGGTCCGGCGGCGCGTGCCTCGAAGGCCGCCTGCGGGCGGCCTTCTCGTTTGTCGTTGGCGGCCCGCGTGCGGCCTTCGTGCCGGGCGGCGGCCGTGCCGCTCGCGGTCGTGAGCCTGCAGGGCTGAGCCATGCCGCCACCCCGCATCCTCGACCCGCGCGGCGTGCCGGTCACCGGCACCGACGCCCACCTGCCGCCGGTGCCGGTCGACCGGCTCGCGCCCGAGCCACTGCGCCTGCGCTTCGCCGACCGCACGCCGTGGGTGCCGGAGTGGCCTGGCGACACGGGGTCCGCCGGCGACCGCCCGGTCACGTCGGCAGCGGTGCTGGTGCCGCTGGTGCGGCGCGAGGACGGCCTGCGCGTGCTGCTTACCGAGCGCACGGCGCACCTGCGCGACCATGCCGGTCAGGTCAGCTTTCCGGGCGGCCGCAGCGAGCCCGGCGACGCCCACGCGGCGGCCACCGCCCTGCGCGAGGCGCAGGAGGAGATCGGACTGCTTCCGGCGCACGTCGAGGTGATCGGCGAACTGCCGCCCTACGCGACGATCACCAACTTCCGCGTCACGCCGGTGATCGCCCTTGTCGATCCCCCGCCGCGGCTGCAGCTCGACCCGTTCGAGGTCGCCGAGGCCTTCGAGGTGCCGCTGGCCTTCCTGATGACGCCGGCGCACCACCAGCGGCACGAGTTCGACCTTGGCGGCGTGCGCCGGCAGTTCCTGTCGATGCCGTGGCGCGGCGCGGGCTCGCGCGGCGAGCGTGAGTACTACATCTGGGGCGCGACCGCGGCGATGCTGCGCAACCTGTACCGCTACTTGATGCGGTGAGGTGGTGAGGCGGCGAGGCGGCGAGGTGGCAAGGTGTGCGGGCTGCTCACGCGAGCTTCTATGATCGGCGGCGATGAGCTTCTTTGCCGTCCTGTGCGCGCTGCTGATCGAGCAGGTCAAGCCGCTGCCGCGCGACAACCCGGTGCACCACCTGCTGGTGGGCTGGGTCGCGTGGACCGGCCGTAACTTCGACGCCGGGCGGCCGCACCACGCGTGGATCGTCTGGGGCATTGGCGTCGTCCTGCCCTCGCTGCTGACCTGTGCGCTGTGGCTCGCGGTGGCCCAGGTCACGCTCGTTGGCGCGTTCGTGCTGAACGTCGTGCTGCTGTACCTGACGCTGGGCTTTCGGCAGTTCAGCCACTTCTTCACCGAGATCCGCGACGCGATGACGCGTGGCGACGAGGACCGCGCGCGCCGGCTGCTGACCGAGTGGCGCCACCTGGACGCCAGCGCGCTTCCGCGCGGTGAGTTGCTGCGCCACGTCATCGAGCACGCCCTGCTGGCTGCGCACCGGCACGTGTTCGGTGTCTTCTTCTGGTTCGTCGTGCTCTCGGCGCTCGGCCTGGGGCCGCTCGGGGCGGTGCTTTACCGGATGGCGGAGTTCGCCAGCCGCTACTGGGGCTACCGGTCGCGCACGATGGGCGCGCCGTCCAATCCGGCGCTGCTGGGCGCGGCCAGGCAGGCCTTCGAGCTGATCGACCACGTGCCGGCGCGACTGACCGCCTTCGGCTTCGCCGTCGTCGGCAACTTCGAGGAGGCCGTTGCGGCCTGGCGGCGCGACGCCGGCCTGTGGGCACACGCCAACGAGGGCATCATCCTGGCCGCCGCCTCGGGCGCGGTCGGCGTTCAGCTCGGCGGCGTCGCCGCGCCCGGGTTGACCCCCGACCGCAGCAAGACCTTCACCAGCGGGCTCGAGACCGACCGCGCCGAGGCCGTGGGCAGCACACCGGGCCTGCCGCCGCAGCTCGCGCATCTGCAGACCATCGTCGCGCTGGTGTGGCGCTCGGTCGTGCTGTGGATGTTGCTGCTGGCGCTGCTGACGCTGGCCAACCTGGTGGGCTGAGATCGACGGCGGCCGCCCTGACGC
Source organism: uncultured Rubrivivax sp. (assembly GCA_964595215.1). GTDB lineage: Bacteria > Pseudomonadota > Gammaproteobacteria > Burkholderiales > Burkholderiaceae_C > Rubrivivax. The sequence continues at coordinate 13,357 of CAZQPN010000016.1, forward strand.
GGGCGCCTGCGACCGTTGCTCAGGCCCCGAGCCGCGGCGGTGCTACCAGCGCGGCGGCGCGCTCAGCTCGTCGTGCAGCTCGCCATACAGGCGCCAGCGGTTGGGGCTGACCTCGCCACGTTCGGCCGCGGCGCGCAGCGCGCAGCCGGGCTCGTGGCGGTGCGTGCAGTTGTAGAAGCGGCAGCCGCCGAGGTGGGGTGCGAGGTCGGGCATCAGCGCGGCCAGCGCGTCCGGTGCCACCTGGTGCAGGCCGAACTGCTGGAAGCCGGGGGAGTCGATCAGCGCCCCGTCGGCCGGTCGCTCGCCGAGCCAGTACCAGGTCGTCGTGCTGGTCGTGTGGCGCCCGCTGCCCAGCGCGTGCGAGATCTCGCCCACCTGGGCGCCCGCGCGCGGCACCATGCGGTTGATCAGCGTGCTCTTGCCGCTGCCGCTGGGGCCGAGCACGAGCGTCGTGCGCCCCTGCAGATGGGGCCGAAGGCGTTCCAGCGAGGCCTGCGGGTCGGCCTTCAGCGCGAGCTCGATCACCTCGATGCCCATCGCGCGGTAGGGCGCCAGGCGCGCGCGCGCCGCCGCCGCGGCCGGCAGGTCGGTCTTGTTGAGCGCGATCAGCGCCGGGATGCCGGTGTCGGCGGCGGCGATCAGTGCGCGTGTGAGCTGGCCCTCGCCGAACACCGGCTCGGTCGCCACCAGCATCAGGATGGCGTCGAGGTTGGCGGCAAAGGACTTGCTGCGCCATTCGTCCTGACGGTACAGCAGGTTGCGTCGAGGCTCGACGCCCTCGACGACGCCCTCATCGCCGGCCGGCGCCCAGCGCACGCGGTCGCCGACGACGGCTTCGTTCTTCTTTCCGCGCGGGTGGCAGCGCACGCGCTCGCCGTCCGGCGTCTCGACGACAAGGTGGCGCCCGTGCGCGGCGACGACCAGGCCGACCGGCGCGGTGGTCTTCAAGGCTGCAGCGCGTCGACCTTGGCGGCGCAGATCAGGTCGTTGATCGACACGCCGCCGACCGAGTGCGTGCTGAAGCGCACCGTGCACCGGTTGTAGCCGACCACCAGATCGGGGTGGTGGTCCTCGACATGCGCGATCCAGGCCACCGCATTGACGAAGGCCATCGTGCGGTGGAAGTCGGGGAAGTCGAAGCGCTTCTCGATCGCGCCGTCGACCGCCTGCCATGCGCGCAGCTGCGCCAGCCCGGCCGCGATCTCCGCGCCACCCATCGGCGGCTGGCCCTCGAGCGGGCGGCAGTGCTGGTCTGCGAGTGCGGTCATGTCGGTGCGGGGGCGGGCAGGGCGGCCAGGCGCTCGCCGGCCGGCGGGTGCGAGTAATAAAAGCGGACGTACAGCGGGTCCGGCGTCAGCGTCGACGCGTTGTCCTCGTGCAGCTTCAGCAGCGCGCTGGCCAGTTGCGCGCCGTCGGCCTGCGCGCAGGCGTAGGCGTCGGCCTGGAACTCGTGCCGGCGCGACAGCAGCGCGCCGAGCGGCGTGGCGAAGAAGGCCAGCGGCGGCACGACGAGCAGGAAGAGGATCAGTGCCAGCGCGTCGTTGGGCGCCGTCAGGCTGGGCTGCACGCCCAGCCCCAGGTAGAACGCCGGCTGGTTCGCCAGCCAGCCCAGGGCGGCCAGCGCGGCGCCGCTGACGCCGACCATCATCGCCAGCCGCTGCGGCACGTGCCGCAGGCGGAAGTGGCCGAGCTCGTGGGCCAGCACGGCCTCGACCTCGCCCGGCGTCAGCCGCTTCAGCAGAGTGTCGAAGAAGACCACGCGCTTGGCGCGACCGAGGCCGGTGAAGTAGGCGTTGCCGTGCGCCGAGCGTCGGCTGCCGTCCATCACGAACAGCCCGCGCGCGGCGAAGCCGCAGCGTGCCATCAGCGCCTGCACCCGGGCGCGCAACTCGCCATCGGCCAGCGGCTCGAAGCGGTTGAACCAGGGCGCGATGACGACCGGGTAGAGCACCATCATCAGCAGCATGAAGCCGATCCACGCGGCCCAGGCCCAGACCCACCAGGCGGGGCCGGCGGCACCCATCAGCCACAGGACCAGCGCCGCCAGCGGTCCGCCGAGCAGGGCCGTCACCGCCAGCCCCTTGGCGAGGTCGGCCGCGAACAGGGCCGGCGTGGTGCGATTGAAACCGTGGCGCTGCTCGACGCCGAAGGTCGCCCAGGCGTCGAAGGGCAGCTCGATCAGGCTGCCGATCAGCACGAACGCGGCCAGCAGCGACAGCTGGTAGCCCATCTCGCCGAAGCGCGGCTGCACCGTCTGCAGCAGCGCGCCATTGAGCGCGTCGAGGCCGCCCAGCAGCGTCCAGCCGACCAGCACGGCGCCGCCGAAGGCGGTGGCGAACAGCCCCAGCCGGCCCTTGGCGAGGGTGTAGTCGGCCGCCCGGCGATGGGCAGCCGGCGTCACGGTGCCGGCGAAGGCCGGCGGCACGCGGTCGCGGTGGGCGGCGACATGGCGCATCTGGCGCGTCGCCAGCCACAGACGCGTCAGCAGCGACGCGACGACCACCGTCGCGAACAGCCAGGACACCATAGAAGCTTGCATGAGCCGCGAGTGTAGGCTTGGGCCAGAATGCGCGGCTTTGCCCCGGCCCGATTCACCATGAGCACCACGATGTTGCCGAGCAGCGAGCACAACCTGATCTGGATCGACCTCGAGATGACCGGGCTCGACCCGGTGGGTGACCGCATCATCGAGATCGCCGTCGTCGTCACCGACCCGCAGATCACGGTCCGCGTGGAGGGCCCGGTGATCGCGGTCCACCAGAGCGACGCAGTGCTCGACGCCATGGACGCATGGAACAAGGGTACCCACGGCCGCAGCGGCCTGATCGACCGCGTCAAGGCCTCGGTCATCGACGAGGCCACCGCCGAGGCCGAGGTGATCGGATTCCTGCAGGCCTACGTGCCCAAGGGCAAGAGCCCGATGTGCGGCAACTCGATCTGCCAGGACCGGCGCTTCCTGGCCAAGGACATGCCGTCGCTCGAGGCCTTCTTCCACTACCGCAACCTCGACGTCAGCACGCTCAAGGAACTGGCACGGCGCTGGAAGCCGGCGGCGCTGGAGGGCTTCAAGAAGGCGCAGGCACACACCGCGATGGCCGACATCCACGAGTCGATCGACGAGTTGCTGCATTACCGGCAGCACCTGCTGAACGTCTGACAGCGACTTCGGGGCCGGATGGACGGGGGCGCGGCGCCCGCTGGACGTTCCGTGAAAACCCGTATCCGTGCTAGACTGGCAGACTTGCCGAAACAAGGAACATCCGTTCTTCGGCAGTTCGTTCATCCCCTCTGACCACGTCGCCCTCTTCGGCCGGCGTGAAGCGCCCACCGGCCGCGGACCTTCCGCGCCGAGGCGGTCGGCGGCGATGCCGTCGCCCTGACCCCGTCATACAGCGACTTCACCCTTGCGGTGCAGGCCCTGCGGCCCGTGCCGCCGGTGCGCCTGCGCGCGCCGAGACGACGAGAGACCGACATGAGCTTCGAGACCCTGAACCTGGACGCCCACCTCGTGCGCGCCCTGTCCACCGCCGGCTACACCGAGCCGACCGAGGTGCAACTGCGCGCCATCCCGCCGGCGCTGGCCGGCGCCGACCTGATGGTGTCGTCCAGCACCGGCAGCGGCAAGACGGCGAGCTTCGTGCTGCCGGCGCTGACGCGCGTGCTGGCGGCGCGCCA
>CAZQPN010000017.1:0-16673 GCA_964595215.1 uncultured Rubrivivax sp.
GACAGTCTCATCGCGGATCCCGGTGGTCGGTGCGCGTGGCGGGCGGCATCAGGCCGCCGGACGCTGGACGGCGCCGGATGCGGCACCAGAGGCCGGCGGCGCGGCCGCCGGGCCGGCGGCGTTGGCCGGGGCCGGCGTGGCGCCGGCGCCCAGCGTCACGATGCGCAGTGGCAGCGCGCCACCGCGCATCGCACGCTCCTGCCCGGCGACGACGACCAGGTCGCCGGCCGCCAGGCCTTCGAGGATCTCGACCCGGCCGTCACGACGCACGCCAGTGTGTGCCTCCATGCGCTGCGACATCTTGCCCTCCGGGCCGTCGACGACCTTGATCAGGTACTGCTTGCCGCCCTGCGGCACCAGCGCCTCCTCGGGCACGAGGAGCGCGTCGTCGCGCACCCCCATCACGGTGCGCACGCGCGCGAACATGCCTGCCTTCAGCAGGCCGTCCCGGTTGTCCAGCCGCGCCCGCACGAGCACCGCGCGGCCCTCGGCCTCGACCTGCGCATCCAGGGCCTCGACGCGACCAGCGAAGCTGCGTGCCCCGAGCGCGTCGATGCCGACCTCGACCGGCAGACCGGCACGCACGCCGGCGAGGTAGCGCTCGGGCAGCCGATAGTCGACCCAGACGCGCGAGGTGTCCTCCAGCGTCACGATCTCGGCACCATCCTTCACGTACTCGCCGACGTCGACGCGGCGGATGCCTGCCATCCCGTCGAAGGGAGCCAGCACCCGCATGCGGGCCAGCTGTGCACGCGCCAGCGCCACTTGCGCCTCGGCCACCTCGAGCGCACCGGCACTCTGGTCGACGGCACTCTGGCTGACAAAGCCCTGGCCGACCAGCTCACGGTTGCGCTGCAGCTGGGTGCGCGCCAGCGCGGCCTGCGCATCGGCCTGCTGCAGCTGGGCGCGCTGCAGCGTGTCGTCGAGCTGAACCATCAGCTGGCCACGCCGCACCGGCTGACCTTCCGCGAAGCCGAGCGCGGAGATGCGGCCGCTGACCTCCGGGCGGAGCGTCACGCTCTGGTTCGACCGCACGGTGCCGACAGCCACCGCGTCATCGACCAGGCGCATGCGCTCGACGCGACCGACCTCGACCGCGACCGGGCCACCGGGCCCGGCGCCCGGACGGCCGGACGCGCCGCCCGGCGCACCGCTGCCCGCGGCAGAGCCAGCGGCAGTGCCGTCCGCGACCGCCAACGCCTTCGTCGGCGGGTTCTGCAGCCACCACGCGCCGCCGGCCGCCGCCGCCAGGCCGATCACCGCGATCACGGTCGTGAATTTCTTGCCCATGCCAGTTTCCGGTCGAATCCGCCACTTTATCGCCCCGACGCCGCTTGCGCTCGCGACGGGTCATCTCGCGCGGACCCGGCCGCGCGCCGGCGGCCTGCGCGTCGGGACCGTCAGCGCAGGGTGCGCGCCTCGGCCACACCGCGATTGGCCAGCGCATCGGCGCGTTCGTTGCCCGGATCGCCGGCGTGACCACGTACCCAGCGCCACTCGACCCGGTGCTGTGCACGCAGCGCGTCCAGGCGCTGCCACAGGTCGACGTTCTTGACAGGCTTGCGGTCGGCGGTCAGCCAGCCGCGGACCTTCCAGCCGTGGATCCAGCTCGTGATGCCGTCCTTCACGTAACTGCTGTCGGTGTACAGCACGACCTCGCTCGGCTGCTTGAGCGCCGACAGGGCCTCGATGACGGCGGTCAGCTCCATGCGGTTGTTGGTGGTCTGCGGCGCGCCGCCCCACATCTCCCGCTCGTGCGCACCGGCGCGCAGCCATGCGCCCCAGCCGCCCGGGCCCGGGTTGCCCTTGCAGGCGCCGTCGGTGTAGATCTCGATCGCGGTCGTCATTCGGGTCCGTTCATTCGATGGCCGGTTCGGCCGGCTCGCGCCGACGCTGCGTCGCGACGACCTGGCCCGCGCGGGAGAGCTTCTTCTCGCGCCGCACCAGCCCGACGAGACGCATGCCCCGCACACGCTTGACGGCGCACAGGTAGTAGACGGCGCCGAGCACCGGCCACCAGTGGTCGCCCATCGGGTCCATCCAGGCGCAGCGCTGCAGCCAGCGCTCGCTGCGGCACGGCGGACGGTAGCAGCCGAAGCGTCCGGCCTCGACCTCGAAGCCGAGCAGCCGCAGCCAGTCACGCAGCCGCCAGTAGCCGATGAACTCGCCCGCGCTCGGCATGTACAGCCCGGCGCCGCGACGCAACCCGACGCGCTGCCGCGCATGGCCGGCGCGCTGGCGCAGGCCCCACAGGCTGGCCGGGTTGAAGCCGGTGATCAGCAGCCGGCCCTCGGGAACGAGCACGCGCTCGGCCTCGCGCAGGCTCAGGTGGGGGTCGCGTGCGAGCTCCAGTGTGTGCGGCATCAGCACGAGGTCGAGGCTGGACGCCGGAAACGGCAGCGCATCGAACTCGCAGTGCAGCTGCACCGGCTCGTCGCCGACGACGGTGGTGCTGATGTCGCCGCGCGGCGGCGGCGCGGGCACCGGCTCGGGTACGATCAGCGAATCGCTCGCTACCCAGCGGTGAGGCATGCGGTTGGCACGCAGGCCGTCGAGCTGGGGCAGGCCGAGTTGCAGGGCGTGGAAGCCGAAAGCGTCGGAGACGCCCTGGTCCAGACGGTCCTGCTCCCAGGCCGTCAAGTAACGACCGGGCGGGCTCGCCAGCCAGTCGCCCAGTTCGGAAATGGATTCGTCACGCGTCATGAAGCTGCTCGCGCTGCCCGCCTTTGCCGACAACTACATCTGGATGCTGCACGACGGACGGCAGGCCGTGGTGATCGATCCGGGCGATGCGGCACCGGTCGAAGCGACGCTTTCGGCGCAGAACCTGCGCCTGGCGGGCATTCTAGTGACCCACCACCACGCCGACCACGTCGGCGGCGTCGACGAACTGCGCGAGCGCCACCACGCGCCGGTGTGGGGCCCGGCGGGCGAGACCATTCCGGAGCCCTACGAACCGCTGGCCGAAGGCGACGTCGTCGAGGTCCTCGGCCGGCGCTTCCAGGTGATCGAGGTGCCCGGACACACCGCGGGACACATCGCCTACCTCGAGCTCGACGGCGGTGCGTCGCCTCTGCTGTTCTGCGGCGACACGCTGTTCTCCGGCGGCTGCGGCAGGCTGTTCGAGGGCACGCCGGCGCAGATGCACGCGTCGCTGCAGCGGCTGGCAGCGCTGCCGGGTGGCACACGCGTGTGCTGCACCCACGAGTACACGCTGGCCAACCTGCGCTTCGCGCGCGCGGTCCAGCCGGACAACGCCGCCCTGAGCGCCTACATGGCCGAGTGCGCGGCAAGGCGCGCCGCCGGCGAGCCGACGCTGCCGTCGACGATAGCGCGCGAGCGCGAGATCAACCCCTTCCTGCGCTGCGCCGAGGCCGGCGTCGCGAGCGTGGCACGCCAGCACGGTGCGACCGGCGACGAGCCGGTCGAGGTCTTCGCCGCGCTGCGGCGCTGGAAGGACGGTTTCCGATGAGCGCCGGGGAGGTGCGCGCCGGAACCGTTCCGCACGCGCTGGCCGACGCGCGCCGCAGCAGCGCCGCGCCATCGGCCGATGCGACGCCAGCGCGGCGGCCGCGCGGGCGGCGGGCGCGGCGAGCCGTCGGCTCGCTTGTCCTGGCGATCCTGGGCGCCCTCGGCGGCTGCGCGGGGCTGCCCGGTGCACCGGCGGCGGACGAGGCCGCAGCGCCGATCCGGATCGACGCGCCGGTGGCCGATGCGCCGGCGATGCCAGCCGTCGAGGCCGTCGACGGGGCCGCCGTGCAGCTCCCGGGTCCGGCGCCCTGGGCCGGCGCGCGGCGTGTCGGCGAGCCCGCGGACCCGGCACGCACCGATCTGTGGATGCGCGTGCGGGCGGGGTTCGCGCTGGCCGACCTGGACCGTGCTGCGGTCGCGCGCTGGGAGCAGACCTACGCCGCACGGCCCGACGGTTTCGCGCGCCTGTTCGAGCGCGGCAGCCCCTACCTGTTCCACATCGTCGAAGAGGTCCAGCGTCGTGGCATGCCGATGGAGCTGGCGCTGCTGCCATTCGTCGAAAGCGCGTTCAACCCGCAGGCCGTGTCGACGGCCCGAGCCGCCGGCATGTGGCAGTTCATCCCGTCCACCGGGCGGGCCTTCGAGCTGCACCAGACCGCCTTCCGAGACGACCGCCGCGACGTCATCGCATCGACCCGGGCCGCCCTCGACTACCTCGCGCAGTTGCACGAGCGCTTCGGCGACTGGCATCTGGCGCTGGCCGCGTACAACTGGGGCCAGGGCAGCGTGCAGCGGGCGCAGCATCGCAACGCGGCACGCGGCAAGCCGACCGATTACGCCAGCCTGCGCATGCCCGACGAGACCCGGCAGTACGTGCCCAAGCTGCTGGCGGTGCGCAATCTGGTGCTGCAGCCCGAGGTTTTCGGGCTGACGCTGCCGCGCCTGGAGAACCACCCCTGGTTCCTCAGCGTGTCGATCTCGCGTGACATCGACCTTGCGCTGGCGGCCCGGCTGGCCGGCATGGACGAGGCCGACTTCCTGCGCTTCAATCCGCAGCTCGAGCCGCCGCTCATCCTGGCCGCCGGGACGCCGCAACTCCTGCTGCCCTATGACGCCGCGAACCGCTTCCTGCACGGGCTGGCCACGCACCGGGAGCCGCTGGCCAGTTGGACCGCCTGGATCGCACCGCGCACGCTGACGACGGTCGAGGCGGCGCGGCTGACCGGCATGCAGGAGCCGGCCTTGCGGGCGGTCAACGGCATTCCGCCGCGAATGAAGGTCAAGGCCGGGTCCGTCCTGCTCGTTCCGAGATCGCCCGACGTCGGCGAGGACATCGCCGCCGATCTGGCCGACAACGGCACGCTGCAGCTGACGCCCGAGCGGCTGCCGGCGCGCCGCGTGGTGCTCAAGGTCGGCCCCAAGGGCGACAGCGTCGCTGGCGTCGCGCGCCGCTACAAGCTGGCCGCGCACGACGTCGCGCGCTGGAACAAGGTGTCGGTCAAGGCGCGTTTCCGTGCCGGCGCACGCGTCGTTGTCATGTTGCCGCAACCGACGTCGACCGCCGCCGTGGTCGTGCCGAGTGCGAGCACCCGTCGCACGACCGCCAAGTCGCCACCGCCCAAGGCGGCCGTCGCCCCGAAGGCTGGCACCCGGACGACCGCCCGGCCGGCTGCCAAACCCGCCACCGCGCCGGCGGTCAAGCCGTCCGCGCCATCCAAGCAGCGTCCGCCGGGCGGCTGACGAATGCGGCGCCGCTGCAACGCGTCAGCGGCGGTCGTTCAACGCGTGCGCAATCGTGCTCAAGTCGACGTACTCGAGCTCGCTGCCCGCCGGCACGCCGCGCGCCAGCCGCGTGACGCGCAGGCTGCGCGCACGAAGCGCCTCCCCCAGCGCATGTGCCGTCGCCTCGCCCTCGGCGGTGAAGCTGGTGGCGAAGATCACTTCCTCGACCCGGCCATCGATGGCACGCGCCAGCAGTTCACGCGCCTGCAGCGCCTCGGTGCCGATGCCGTCGAGCGGCGAAAGGCGCCCCATCAGCACGTAGTAGTAGCCGCGGTAGCTTCCGGTGCGCTCAAGAGCGGCCTGGTCAGCAGGGGTTTCGACAACGCACAGCAGGCGCGGATCGCGGGTGGCGTCACCGCAGGTGCGGCAGAGCTCGCCCTCGGTGAAGGTGTGACAGCGCGCGCAGTGGTGCACTTGCGCGGTGGCGTGCTGAAGCGCCAGCGCGAGCTGCGCCGCACCGGCGCGGTCGTGCTGCAGCAGGTGGTAGGCCATGCGCTGCGCCGAGCGCACGCCGACGCCGGGCAACCGGCGCAGCGCCTCGACCAGCGCGTCGAGCGCGTGTTCGCTCACGTCGCCGCGGCGGCGCGCCTCAGAAAGGCAGCTTCATGCCCGGCGGCAGCGGCATGCCGGCGGTCAGCTTGCCCATCTTCTCGGCGCTGACCTCCTCGGCCCGCCGCAGGCCGTCGTTGAAGGCGGCGGCGACGAGGTCCTCGAGCATGTCCTTGTCCTCGGCCAGCAGGCTGGGGTCTATGGTGACGCGCCGCACGTCGTGCTTGCACGTCATCAGCACCTTCACGAGGCCGGCGCCGGACTGCCCCTCGACCTCCGTCTGCGCCAGTTCGTCCTGTGCGCGCTTGAGGTTGTCCTGCATCGCCTGCGCCTGCTTCATCAGGCCGGCCAGTTGGTTCTTCATCATGGTGGTGTGTCCTCGGTGATGGGCCAGGGTTCGTCGAAGAAATGCCGTGTCAGGGCGGGCCGCGCCACGCGGGTCCCGACAGTGGTCAGTGCGCCGGGTCCAGGGGCTTGATCGAGCCCGGAACGATGCACGCACCCGGGAATCGGTCGAGCAGCTCGGCGACGAGCGGATCGGTGGTGATGGCCTGCTCTGCCTCGCGTTGGCGACGCGCCCGTGCCGCCGCCTCGCGCAGGGCCGGCGTGTCGTCCGGTTGCCCAGCCTGAAGCTCGACCGTGATCGGCTGCCCGACCGCGTCGGCCAGCGCAACGGCCAGCCGCTCGGCCAGCACCGGCGCGCGCAGCGACTCGCGCGCGACGCACAGCCGCCAACGCGCTGGCGAGCCACTGTCAGCGGGCTCGTCGATCGACACCAGACCGGCCTGCAGCGCCAGCTCGCGCGTCAGCGCCGTCACCGCGCCCGCCTCGATCAGCTGCGCCACCTGCGCGAACCAACGGTCGCCCAGGTCGCGTGGAACGGCCGTCGCATCCGACTCGCAAGCCGCGTCCGGCAAGGTCACCGCGCCACGCGGAGCGGCCGCCGCCGAGGGGCGCGGAGCTCCGGACGGCAGCGGGCGCGACGCCGCCGGACCGCGGACGTTCGGTCTCGCCGCACTGGTCGGGCTGACGGCCGCGACGGCCGCGGCAGACGATCGCAGCGCCTGAGGCCGCGCGGCAGGCGGCGCCGGGGCGCCTGCTGCGGCCGGGAATGCGAACAGCCGCAGCAGCACCATCGTCAGCGCGCCGTACTCATCGCTCGCCAGCGAGAGCTCGCCGCGTCCGTGCAGCACGATGCTGTAAAGCAGCTGGGTTTCGTCGGGCATCAGTGCGGCGGCCAGGGCGCGCGCGGCCGGCGTGTCCGGATCGCCGTCGTCCAGCGCCCCGGGCACGGCCTGCTCCACAGCCGCGGCCTGCAGCATCGAGGCCATCGCCTCCAGCGTCGCGATCGCCGAGGCCCCGGCCTCGCGCAGGGCCTGCACCCCGGCGAGCAGCGCGGCCCCGTCGCGCGCCGCGACGGCCTCCAGCAGCGCCTGCGCGTGGCCATGGTCGGCCGTGCCGAGCATCGCCCGCACGACCGCCTCATCGATGCGGCCGCCGCCGTAGGCAATCGCCTGGTCCGTGAGCGACAGTGCATCGCGCATCGATCCGCGCGCGGCGCGGCCGAGCAGGCGCAGCGCGCCGGGGTCGCTCGCCACCTGCTCGGCGGCCAGCACGCCTGCCAGGTAGTCCTGCACCACCTCGGGCGCCATCGGCCGCAGGTTGAACTGCAGGCAGCGCGAGAGCACCGTCGGCAGCATCTTCTCGGGGTCGGTCGTCGCCAGCACGAACTTCAGGTACTCCGGCGGCTCCTCCAGCGTCTTCAGCAGCGCGTTGAACGCGTCCTTGGTGAGCTGATGCGCCTCGTCGATCATGAAGACCTTGAAGCGGCCGACGCTGGGCTTGTAGGCCGCGCGCTCGATGAGGTCGCGGATCTCGTCGATGCTGCGGTTGGACGCGGCGTCGAGTTCGATGTAGTCGACGAAGCGGTCGGCGTCGATCGCCGTGCAGGCCGGGCAGACGCCGCAGGGCTCGGCGGTGATGCCGCCGCGGCCGTCGGGACCGATGCAGTTCAGCGACTTGGCCAGGATGCGGGAGACCGTCGTCTTGCCGACGCCGCGCGTGCCGGTGAAGAGGTAGGCGTGGTGCAGACGCTGCTGCGCCAGCGCGTTGCCCAGGGCCTGCACGACGTGCGGCTGCCCGACCATCTGGTCGAAGCGGCGCGGCCGGTACTTGCGGGCCAGGACGACGTAACTCATGCCGGGGCATTCTACGGGGCCACCCCCGGCGATAATCCGGGCCGATGAGTGCGCTGCAGCCCGCCCGGGCATCGCGCGGCGCGCAGCGCACAAGGTGATGCCGTGACCACCCCCGACCCCTCCGACACCCCCCTGAGCTACGAGCAGTCCGGGGTCGTCTACGACCTCATCGACCCGCTGAAGGTGGCGGCCCAGCGCGCCGCCGCGGCCACCGCGCCGCAGCTCGCGCGGCACGGATTCACCGAGGTCGCGGCCTCGCGCGGCGAGTCGGCCTACGTCGTCGACGTCGGCCCGATGTGCATCGCCAGCATCGTCGAGTGCCTGGGCAGCAAGGCCCTGGTGGCCGACGAGATGGCACGCCTGACCGGCCGCACGGATCACTACGCCGGCATCGCGCAGGACACGATCGCGATGGCGGTCAACGACCTCATCACGGTCGGTGCCACGCCGCTCGTCGTGCAGGCCTACTGGGCCGCCGGCGGCAGCGACTGGTTCGGCGACGCGGCGCGTGCGCAGGCGCTGGTGGCGGGCTGGCAGCGCGCCTGCGAAGTCTGTGGCGTGGCCTGGGGCGGCGGCGAGACGCCGGCGCTGGCCGGCATCGTCGAGGCCGGTCGCATCGACCTCGCGGCCTCGTGCACCGGCATCGTGAACCCGAAGACGCGTCTGACGCTGGGCGACGCGCTCGGTCCGGGCGACGCCATCGTCCTGCTGGCCTCCAGCGGCATCCACGCCAACGGGCTGAGCCTGGCGCGCAAGCTCGTCGAACGGCTGCCGCAGGGCTACCTGACCGAGGTCGAGCCGGGCCTGAGCTACGGCGACGCGCTGCTCGCCCCCACGGTGCTCTACGCACCGGTGACCGAGGCCCTGTGGAAAGCCGGCATCGTGCCGCACTACGCGGCCAACATCACGGGCCACGGCTGGCGCAAGCTGCTGCGCCACCCGGCGGCCTTCACCTACCGCATGCACGCCGTGCCGCCGGTGCCGCCGGTGCTGCGCTTCATTCAGCAGCACGCGCGCCAGGACGACGCAGAGGCCTACGGCACGCTGAACATGGGCGCGGGCTTTGCGCTGTTCGTGGCTGGCGGCGACGCCGAACGCACGGTGCAGACGGCGCGCGGCCTGGGCATCGACGCCTGGGTCGCGGGCACGGTCGAGGCCGGACCGAAGCAGCTGCTGATCGAGCCGATCGGCGTCACCTTCGGTGACGACGCGCTGCAACTGCGCTGACCGACCATCCGTCGGCAGGCCTGACCGAAGCGGCCGTCCGGCCTGCCTGCCTGCGTCGCATCCGCGGCCTTGACGAAGGACAAGGCGAGACCACCCATCGCCGGCTCCAATGGCCGCCATGGGCCAGGACGTCGAGCGCAGCCGCTTCGATCACCGCGACTTCGAGCGCTTCGCCCGTCACCTGCGGGCAGAGACCGACCACCTGCACGCGCTCGAGGAGCACGGCGCGCTGTCGGCGCATGCCCCGGTCGTCGGCCTCGAGCTCGAAGCGTGGCTGATCGATGCCGCCGGGCGGCCGGCGCCGCGCAACGAGGCATTCCTGGCCGCGATCGATTGCCCGGACGTCGTCACCGAACTCGGGCGCTTCAACGTCGAGCTCAACGTGCCGCCGCGGCCGGCGGCCGGCGACGGGCTCGCGCGCCTGGGCGAGGATCTGCGGTCGCTGTGGGACCGCTGCCAGGCCACCGCCGCGAACCTGGGGCTGCGGATGGTGGCCGTCGGCATCCTGCCGAGCCTGGCCGACAGCGACCTGTCGCTGGCCAACCTGTCCGATCGGGCGCGATACCGTGCGCTGAACGAGCAGGTCCGGCGGCAGCGGCAAGGGCGGCCGGTGCGGCTGGCGATCGACGGACCCGGCGGCGAGTCGCTGCGCAGTGAGCACCACGACGTGATGCTGGAGGCGGCGGCAACATCGTTCCAGGTCCATCTGCAACTGCCCGCCGCGCGCATCGTGCGGGCCTACAACGCAGCGCTGCTGGCGTCGGCACCACTGGTCGCGGTCACCGGCAACTCGCCGATGCTGTTCGGCCGCCGGCTGTGGCGCGAGACGCGCATCCCTCTGTTCGAGCAGGCCCTCGGCGTCGGCACGCGCGTCGACGGCCACCATGCATCGCTGTCGCGCGTCGGCTTCGGTTCGGGCTACGCGGGTTGGTCGCTGCTGGAGCCGTTCCGAGAGAACCTGGACCGCTTCGAGCCGCTGTTGCCGCTGGCACAGCAGGAGCCGGCATCCCGCATGCCGCACCTTCGCCTGCACAACGGCACGATCTGGCGCTGGAACCGGCCGCTGGTCGGCTTCGACGCCGACGGCCGCGTACACCTGAGGCTGGAGCATCGTCCGCTGGCGGCCGGGGCGTCGCTCGCCGACACGATCGCCGACCTGGCCTTTGCCGTCGGCCTGATCGCCGGTCTGTCCGCCCTGCCCGACCCGCCCGAGGCGGCCATGCCCTTCGAGGCGGCACGCGAGGCCTTCTACCTGGCGGCGCGCGACGGCCTGGAGGCCGTGCTGCCGTGGCCGGATCGATCGCCGGCGACGGCGGACCGTCTCGTGCAATCCCTGCTGCCGCTGGCGGCCGACGGCCTGGCGGCACTGGGCGTCGATGGCGTCGACGCCGCCGGCTGGCTGGCCACCGTGGAGCAGCGCGCGGCATCCGGCCGCACGGGGGCTGCATGGCAGTTGCGTGCGTTCGACGCCCTGCAGGGCGACGTCGCCGCACTGACGCTGGCCTATGCCGCACGGCAGGCAGAGGGCCTGCCGGTGCACCGCTGGCCGGACGCCTGACGGCGACCGGCAGCGGTCATCCTCTACAATCGAAGGCGACGGGCCTCCCCGCATGGAAGCGCGCCCAACCGGGTCAGGTGGGGAACCAAGCAGCCCTAAGCGTTGCAACCAGTGCCGGGGTCGGGCTCGTCACCCTTCTTCAGGCGTGGCCGCGGATCAGCCGCGATCGAGTTGCCGAAAGGCCATCACGGCCTGGTTGCGCAGCGTGCGCAGCAGCGACAGTTCCTTCTCGCCCAGCTCGATCGATCCGGCGCGCGCCTTGTCGGCATAGATCAGCGCGAAGCTCGCGCCCTTCATCGCCAGCGGCAGCAGCAGGAAGGTGTGTGCCCGCAGGTGCTGATGGAACCAGGCCGGCAGGCGCTCGGCGATGTTGGGTACCGTCGCGTCGGCGATCATCGTGTCCATCGCCTTGGCGCAGATGGCCGCGAAGAGGTCGGCCGGCGCCCCCGGCACCGGGCGCAGCGGCACCCGAAACAGCGGCGCCAGCGTCTCCACCGCGTCGCCCAGGCCGAAGCGGCCGGTCAGCGCATGCGTCTTCGGATCGCGCAGGCAGAAGACGACGCGCCGGAAGCCGAGGCCCCGGTACATCGTCTCCAGCACCATGCGCAGGACCTCGTTGAGCCGGAAGTCGTCGGACACCATGCAGTTGGTGATGTCCTGCACGCCCGCGGCGAGCACCTCGGCGGCCACGTCCTTCGGCCGCTCCTGGACGATCGTCGGGCCGTCCAGGTCGACAAGTCCCGTCGGCGCGAGCACGTGCGTGGCCAGGCTGTCCGCGGGGGCCTCTTCGAGCTGCGTCAGCAGCCGGTTCGAGGGCGCATCCTTGGCCACCGTGATGCCCAGCGCGTCGATCAGCCTGACGAGCCGTTCGCGCGCGGCCTGCGCCGCCGAGCACAGCACCCTGGCCGGCAGGCCGAGCGCGGGCCCGAAGGCATCGGCCAGCCGCGCGACATGCTCGCCCGGCACCTCGCCGGGGTGGGCGAGCATCAGATCGGTGAATTCGTTGGCGATGCGGCCGACCCAGCGCTGCCGCTCGACGCCGGCAGCGGCGGCGCGCGACGGCGGCTCGCCCTGTGGCGCGTCCATGATGCGCTGCAGGTTCTCGGGCAGCCCCCAGCTGCGGGCCACGCCGACGCCGAGGTCCTTGAGCGACATGCCGAGCACCTTGACCGCGGCCCCGTCCCGCCGCACCGCGTCGTTGCCCGGCATGAGCTGCCGGATCTCCTGCGCTTCCTCGGGAAAGTAGTACTCGACCAGCATGCGCCCGAGGTTCTGGAACATCGATCCGATGAAGCCTTCCTCGGCCTCGCGCGCAACCGGCGACAGCTCGGAGGCCAGGGTGCCGGCCATCAGCGCGCGCAGGAACTCCTCCTTCAACAGCGCCTGGTGCTGCTTGTCGTGCATGTGCTCCAGCAGGATCACCGACAGCGCCATGTTGCGGATGCCAGCGAAGCCCACCAGCGCGACGGCCCGCGACACGGTGCTGATCGAGCCCGCGCCGGCGCTTGCGAAGTGCACCGTGTTGACCATGCGCAGCAACTTGTTGGTCAGCGCGACGTCCTTCAGGATCTCGGTCGACAGGTTCGCCAGGCTCTCGGTGTCGGAACTCGTCAGCCGCTGGATGCGAACGACCGACGACGACAGCGCGGGGAAGTCGCGCTTGCTGCGCATGCGGCGGAGCAGGAATTCGAGCGTGCCGTGGCTGCCTGCCTCGACGGCCTCCCGCGGCCTGGCCCATTCGGCCAGCGCGGCGTGGAACGAGCGCGCGCCGTCGTAGCGCTGCGACGGATCGCGCGCCACGGCGCGGGCGACGATGGCGCGCAGTGCGTCGTCGACGCGCACGCCGGTCGGCAACGCGAGGTCCTCCTTCTGGACGCGGGCGACGGCGCGGTAGGGGTCGCTCTCCCGCAACAGCGGGAAGCCGGCGAGCAACTCGCCGAGCAACATGCCGGCGGCGAAGACGTCCATCGCCGGGGCCGGACTCTCACCGCGCGCGGCCTCGGGCGACATGTAGCCCGGGGTGCCGACGATCAGGCCGTCTCCGCCACCGGCCACATGGGCGGCGATGCCGAAGTCCATCACGCGCGGCCGTCCGTCCTGCCCGAGCAGCACGTTCGACGGCTTGAGGTCGCGGTGCACGACGCCGCGCTCGTGCGCGGTGGCCAGCGCGTCCAGCACACCCATGACGACGGCCACAGCGTCGCGCGGCGGCATCGCCCCCTGGCCGCGGCGAGCCTGCGCCAGCGTGGGACCGTCGACGAACTCGAAGACCAGGTAGGGCTGGTCATCCCGGGTGTCGGCTTCGAACACCGGCACGATGTTGGGATGCGTCAGCCGGCTGACGGCGCGCGCCTCGTTCAGCCACTGCGAGACCTCGCTCGCCGCGGCACCGTGGTCGAGCAGCTTGATCGCCACCTCGCGTTCCAGCCGCGGGTCATGCGCCAGCCACACGGTGGCCTGCGCACCCCGGCCCAGGACACGCTGCAGCTCGAACCGGCCGACACGCCGGGTGGCGGTCGCGACGCTCACGGCTGCCCCCCCGTGGCGGCCTTGCCAGTGACCGGCCCTCCGGTGGCCACGGCAGCCGACAACTCACGCAGACCGATGCCCAGGGCCCGCGCGTATCGGTTCGCGATGCGCTGGAGCGCGTCGGGCTGGCGCGCCGCCGGCAATGCGAGCGCGTCCACCGTCTCGTTGGCGCAGCTCGCGATGGCGCGCAGGACGTCGTCATCGTTGTCCGGGTTGCGTACCGGGGCCGCAGTCGACTGCCGCCGCACCAGGTGCAGCACCGTCGCGTCCAGGCCCCAGTGACGCGCCACCGCGACGCCCAGCGCCTCGATGTCGGTGCCGAGCACGGCAAGCGACGCCGCTTCCTCGCTCATGCCGGGCTCCTCACGCTCGCCGGCGCGGGCCGGTGGCTCGGGCTGCATCAGGCGGCGTATCTGCGCCGCGTCGTCCGGAAAGTGGTACTGGACGGCCAGTCGTCCGAGGTTCTGCAGCAGCGTGACGAGGAAGACGACCTCGGCGTCATAGCCCGCCGGTCGCAGCGCCTGGGCGATGCGGCCGGCGCGGCGCACGCGCTCGAACAGGCGCGCCAGCGCCGCCTCGGCGTCGCCGGACAGCGGACCGGGCCAGGCGCGAAGCGACAGCGCCGCATGGCGCACGCCGTCCAGTCCGAGCATCGCGATCGCCCGCCGCACGGTCAGCACCGGGCCGGTGCCGGCGATCTGCGCGCCGCGAACGTGCGCGGTGTTGACGGCCTGCAGCATCTCGAAGCTCAGCGCGATGTCCTGCAGCACGACGTCGGCCAGCTCGCTCGTGCGCTCGCGCACCATCAGCGCCATGCGCGCCGCCCGGTCGGCTGCGCCAGGCGATGCCGGCAGCAGGCCGACGGTGTGCAGCCGGTCCAGCAGCAGGGCCAGGGGCCCGCCGCCGTCTTCGGCGTCGGTCTGCAGCCAGCCGCGCAACGCGCGCGCCAGCGTGCGCGCATTGCGGTACCGATGGCGCTCCTGGCGGTCGGTGGCGCGGTTGACGATGGCTCGCAGCGCCTCCGCGATCGGCTGCGCGGTGGCCCAGGGCAGCCGCACGATCTCCCGGCCCGTCGGAGGCAGGGCCTCGGCGACGATCCCGGTGTCGGGCTGGTCGAGCGCCGGGGCGCCGGCCAGCGCGTGGTGCATCAGCAGGCCGGCGCACAGCACGTCGCGTTCCGCCGCGGCACGCTGGGCCGCCAGGGTCGGGGCGTCCAGTGCCGCTGCGCCGCGACCGGCGGCATAGCCCATGTCGGCGGCGAGCGCGACTTCCAGGCCGAGCAGGCGTGGTTGCCCGCTGTCGTCCAGCAGCACGAGGTAGGGCTGCAGGTCATGGTGAGCCAGGCCGGAGTCGTGCGCGAAGGCCAGCGCCTCCAGCAGCGGCGCGGCCCAGGTCGCGACCTCGGCCGACGCATGCCCCTGCGGCGTCAGCCGCTCTGACAAGGTCGGCGTGTCGCGCGGGTCGTAGGCGGCGTAAGGCCAGCCGTCGACCACGCCTTGCTCCACGACGGGCGAGAGGTGCGGATGCCGCACGCGTGCAGCCTTGCGCAGCGTGGCGCTCCATGCTTGCAGCGCCTCCCCGGGCTGGTGTCGTGGCAGGACCAGCACGAGGTCCTGCCGTGTACGCGGATCGGACACGCGCCAAGCCATCGTGCGCCTGCTCTTGCCCAGGAGTGCGAGCAGCTGGAAGCGGCCGAAGTGACGCACGGCGCGCGTGCGCCGCCCCGCAGCGCCGGGTGCGGACGCGCCGGCGGCAGGGATCACGGCGTCGGCCGGGTTGTCGCTCATTGTGCCGATTGAACCCGAGCCGGCTCCGGCCGATGGTGTGAACAGCCCGCCGTTGACGGCGCAGTTCGGCGCGGCGCGGCATCGAGGGTCCGTCCGGCGGGAACCCGTCGACGCCCTTTGTGCCAGAATACGACGCACTCCCTGCGGCCGCGCAGGCGACGGAGAATGCCCATGAGCAGTGAACTGATCAAGCACGTGACCGACCAGACCTTCGGCGACGACGTCATGAAGTCCGACAAGCCTGTGCTGGTCGACTACTGGGCCGAATGGTGCGGCCCGTGCAAGATGATCGCCCCGGTGCTGGACGAACTGTCGAAGGACTACGAGGGCCGGTTGCAGATCGCCAAGATGAACGTGGACGAGAACCGCACCGTTCCGGCCCAGCACGGGATCCGCGGCATCCCGACCCTCCAGCTCTGGAAGAACGGCGAGCTCGTCCGCTCGCTCGTCGGCGCCAAGCCGAAGGCCGAGCTGACGGCCTTCATCGACGCCCACCTATAATCCTTTCCGTCGGCAGGCACGCCCGGGATTGACCGGGTGGCAGGCCTCCGACGAAGCGCCATCGCGCGCCCGGCCTCCCTGGCCGACCGGCGCGCGAGTTCGGCTCCCACTGTCCATGTTCGTTTCCAGCGCCGTGCGACCTCGAGCCGGCGTCCATCGGTCCAGGCCCCGTGCGCCCGCGACTCGACGGGCCGAAGCGCCCCACACCCCGGGAGGGTGACCCCAAATGCATCTGTCCGAACTGAAAGCCCTGCACGTCTCCGAGCTGATCTCGATGGGCGAGGCGCTGGAGATCGAGAACGTCGCCCGCATGCGCAAGCAGGAGCTGATGTTCGCGATCATGAAGAAGCGCGCGCGCGGCGGCGAGCAGGTCTTCGGCGACGGTGTGCTCGAGGTGCTGCCCGACGGTTTCGGTTTCCTGCGCGCGATCGACACCAGCTACATGGCGTCGACCGACGACATCTACCTCAGTCCCAGCCAGATCCGCCGCTTCAATCTGCACACCGGCGACATGGTCGAGGGCGAAGTGCGCGTGCCCAAGGACGGCGAACGCTACTTCGCGCTGGTCAAGGTCGACCGCGTGAACGGCCTGACGCCCGAGCAGAGCAAGCACAAGATCATGTTCGAGAACCTGACCCCGCTGTTCCCGAAGGAACAGTTCAGGCTCGAGCGCGAGATCAAGAGCGAGGAGAACATCACCGGCCGCATCATCGACCTCGTCGCGCCGATCGGCAAGGGGCAGCGCGCGCTGATCATCTCGCAGCCCAAGAGCGGCAAGACGATGATCATGCAGCACATCGCGCACGCGCTGGTCGGCAACTATCCCGACATCCACCTCATCGTGCTGCTCGTCGACGAGCGCCCCGAGGAGGTGACCGAGATGCAGCGCACGGTGCGCGGCGAGGTCGTCAGCTCGACCTTCGACGAGCCGGCCGCGCGCCATGTGCAGGTCGCCGAGATGGTGATCGAGCGCGCCAAGCGCCTGGTCGAGCTGAAGAAGGACGTCGTGATCCTGCTCGACAGCATCACGCGCCTGGCGCGCGCCTCCAACAACGTGCTGCCGTCGTCGGG
>CAZQPN010000018.1:0-9864 GCA_964595215.1 uncultured Rubrivivax sp.
CAAGCTCAGCTACAAGGAGCAGCGTGAGCTCGACGCGCTGCTGGCGCGCATCGAGGCGCTGGAGGCCGAGCAGGCGGCGATCGCGCAGACGCTGGGCGGCAGCGAGGTCTACGTCAGCGAGCCCGGGCGCGTGGCCACGCTGCAGGCTCGCCACGCCGCGATCGAGGCCGAGCTGATGTCGGCGCTCGAGCGCTGGGAGACGCTCGCCACGCGCTGAGCGGTCTGCGGCCGGCGCGCCGCCGCGGCCGTGCCCCTGCCAGCGGCGGTCCGCACCGCGACACGGTCCGGGTGTTCGGTAGCGAACAGACCCGCGGTGGCGCGGTGTCGACACTGTCTTCCAACCTCCAGCGGCGCGTTGGCCGGGTCGCTCATGAAGCCGCCCTGGCCGCCGATCGGACCGCCGACCGGGTGCCCGATCGGCCATCCGGTCGGACGTCGATGGCCACCCGCGCGGCGACGGGCAGGGTCCAGGGCCTTGCAGGCCGGTCGCCCGTCGGTGCTGCTGGAGCGGACCGATCCCACCACGATGCCTCGGCGAAGCCGTCGAGCGAGAAGGCCAGACATGACAAGCATCAACTCCCGGGTGTCCACGGACCGTGGCCAGCCGTCGGCGACCCCAGCGCGAGCCCGGTGCGGGTGGCTGGCGACAGCCGTCGTGGCCCTCGCGCTCGCGGGCTGTGGCGGTGGCGGCGGGTCGTCAGAGCCGACGGCACTGGGTGTCGTGCAGTTGACGGTGACGGACCACTACGGCACCGGCGTGGCGGGCGCCCAGGTGGTCGGGCCGTTCGGCACGACGGCCACGGACGCGCTGGGAGTCACCCTCGTGCTCACCGAGGTGAGCGGCGCGCCGGCCCAGGTCGTGGTGTCCCGGGACAGCTTCCTGGACCAGCCGCTCACGGTGGCCAGCACGCCGGGTCAGATCAACGACGTCGAGGTCTCGCTGACCCGTGCGACCTCGGCCGCCGGGGGCTCGCTCAGTTCGCGCAGCGGCAGGCCGCCCACGCTCGACGCCAGCGGGCAATGGCTGAGCTTCGAGGTCGAACTCGTCGTGGTCGGCGGCGATTCGCAGACCATCGGTGGCCTGTCCCGCTCGGACTTCCAGCTGCACCCGTGCACGCCCGATCCGGCCAGCGGGCGCTTCGACTGCGTGCGCGGCGCCGTGGCGGGTGACGACCTCGCCTACACGCCGGAGTCGGCAGTGCCGGAGACGGCGACGCTGGTGCGTGGCGGCACGCCCGCGCCGTACGCCGCGGCGTTGCTGCTGGACCAGAGCGGCAGCATCGCGCAGAGCGACCCGACCGCGGCGCGGCTGTATGCGAGCAAGGTCTTCCTCGACGCCCTGGGCGCGCAGGACCAGGCCTTGCTGGCGGCCTTTGCCAGCGGCCCGGCGGCGTTGATCCCCAGCCAGCCGCTGTCGGTGTACGGTCCCGCCCGGGGGGCCACGCAGGCCCGGTCGTACTTCGATACGCTGGAGGCCCTGGGCACACAGATCGGCGGCAGCACGCCGCTGTACGACGCCGTCGACGCCCTGCGTCAGCAGGGCCTGGGCAGCGACGCCAGGCCGGTGGGCCTGGGCCTGGGCCAGGCGATGGTCGTGTTCACCGATGGTGCCGACACCCTGTGCGGCAGCCAGGAGGCCTGCGGGGCCCGACGCGCGCAGACGATCCAGGGGGCGGTGCAGGCGGGCGTGCGCATCTTCACCGTCGGCCTGTCCTCCGATGTCGACGTCGCCGCGCTGGGCGAGCTGGCGCATCGCACGGGCGGTGCGTTGCTGTACGCCGACCACGTGACGCAGCTCCTGCCGCTCTACGGCAGCGTCGGCCGCCTGATGAGCCTGAGCCTGGACACCTACCGGCTGCGCTGGACGGTGCGCGCCGCCGCACCGGGCGTGTTCCGCCCCGGCCAGACGATGCTGGGCCGGGTGCAGGTCACGGCGGCCGGCAGCGTGTTCGACGTACCCTTCGTCGTCGGCGTGCCTTGAGCGGCCATGATCGGGCCCTAGCTCCCGCGCTGACCCGGCCGCGGGCCCGGGGCCTGTCCGCTGCGGTCGCCGCAGCCATGCCGGCCCCCCCATCGGCTGCGGCCCGGCGCGGCCGGTCCGACGTCCGTCCCAACACCTCGCCGCCCCGGCGTACCCAGGAGATTCCAGCATGCAGATCCGAGTCGGCTTCGAGATGGTCTACCAGTGCCCGGCCCCGACGCCGATGCTCGTGGCGCTGAGCATCCACCATTCACGCGCGTCCGACCTCGTCCGCCCCGACTACCTGGTCACCCAGCCCGCGGTGCCGATGGACGCCTACCGCGACCTGTTCGGCAACTGGTGCAGCCGCCTGGTCGCGCCGGCCGGCCGCTTCGTGCTGACCAGCGACGCGCTGGTCAACGACAGCGGGCTGCCGGACGTCGTGGTCCCGCACGCCGGGCAGACGCCGGTCGAGTTCCTGCCGGAGTCGACCCTGGTCTACCTGCTGGGCAGCCGCTACTGCGAAACCGACCAGCTCTCCGAGATCGCCTGGCAGCGCTTCGGCAACGGGCCCACCGGCTGGGCGCGGGTGCAGGCCGTCTGCGACTTCGTGCACCGGCACATCGAGTTCGGCTACCAGCACGCCAGCAGCACGCGCACCGCGTGGCAGGCCTACAACGAGGGCCGTGGCGTGTGCCGCGACTTTGCGCACCTGGGCATCGCGCTGTGCCGCTGCCTGAACATCCCGGCCCGCTACTGCACCGGCTACCTGGGGGACATCGGCATGCCGCCGCCCTACGGGCCGATGGACTTCGCCGGCTGGTTCGAGGCCTACCTGGGCGACCGCTGGTACACCTTCGACCCGCGCAACAACCAGCCCCGCATCGGCCGCGTCCTGATCGCGCGCGGCCGCGACGCCTGCGACGTCGCGCTCACCAGCACCTTCGGCCCCAACACGCTGGAGGGCTTCAAGGTCTGGACCGACGAGGTGCCGTCCGCATGACCTACTGCGTCGGCGTCAAGCTCGACGATGGCCTGATCTTCGCCAGCGATTCGCGCACCCACGCCGGGGTCGACAACTACGCCAAGTTCTGCAAGATGACGGTCTTCGAGCGCGCGGGCGACCGCGTGCTGGTGCTGCTCAGCTCGGGCGGCCTGGCCGCCACCCAGGCCGTGATCAGCGTGCTGCAGCGGCGCGCGGCCGGGGCGCCGCCGCACCTGTGGAGCGTGCCGTCGATATTCGACGTCGCCAACCTGGTGTCGGACGCGATGCGCGACATCGAGCGCCGCGACGGGCCCTTCCTCGAAGGCGAGGGGATGAAGTTCAACGCCTCGTTCATCCTCGGTGGCCAGATCGCGGGCGAGGACATGCGGCTGTTCCGTCTCTACGCCGAGGGCAACTTCATCGAGACCGGCCGCGACACCAACTTCCTGCAGACGGGCGAGGCCAAGTACGGCAAGCCCATCCTCGATCTCGCCGTGACCGCCGACGCGACGCTCGAGGACGCCACCAAGTGCGTGCTGGTGTCGTTCGATTCGACCATGATCAGCAACCTGTCGGTGGGCATGCCGATCGACCTGCTGGTCTACGCGCGCGACAGCCTGCACGTCACGATGCGGCGGCGCTTCGAGGCCGGCGACCCCGACTTCGAGCGCCTGACGCGCCAGTGGCTGGAGGGCACGCGCCGCGTGTTCCGCGAGCTGCCGCCGCTGTCGTGGTGAGCCCGCGCGCGCCGGCCCTCAGCGTCCGGCCGCGGGCAGCGCGTCCGGCCATGCAGCCAGCAGCGACTCGGTGAGCGCGGCCTGCACGCGCCGCCACGGCGCGCCACCCTGGCGCACGAAGCGCTGGTTCAGCTCGAGTTCGATGCCGGCGTAGGCCGCGTCGGGGTGGCGCGTGCGCAGCCAGGCGGTGAGGCCGTCGCTGCGGCCGCGGTAAGGCGCGTTGCGCCGCAGCCGCAGGCCGGGCAGACGTTGGGCAGCTTGGGCCATCCACGCGCCCGCGAAGCCCGTCTCCCCGCTGCGCCGGGGGTCGTACAGCCAGCCCACGTCGACGGTCCGCTCCACGCCGTCGAGCACCGGCGTGAAGCTGTGCGAGGCCACGTGCACCACCCGCCGGCCGGCCGCGATGTGCCGGGCGACCACGGCCGCCACGTGTGCGCGGTGGGGCCGGTGGTAGCGGTCGACCAGGGCCTGGCGGTCGGCCGGCGGCAGCGTCCGCGTGACGGCCGAGAACAGCTGCGGGTGGCCGATGGACCGGTTCAGGTCGACCAGCAGCCGCGTGACGGTGGCGGCGTGCACCGGCACCCCGGCGGCGCGCGCCAGGCGCCGGGCCAGGGCGAGCGCGCCGGCGTCCCAGCCGCGGTGCCCGGCCAGCAGGGCCTCGTGGCCCTCGAACAGCGCCGCGCAGGGGCGCGGCACGCGCCGCCCGCCGTGCTCGCAGGACACCACCAGGACCGTCGCCGGGGCGCTGGCCGGTGCGATGGCGGGCAGCCCGGGGGCGGCCTTCACCGGCTCACGACGCCCGGGGATGGCTGCGCCAGCCCTCGTTGGTGGCCGCCGGGTGGGTGCGGCTGATGATCAGCGCCGCCTGCAGGTACAGCCCGTTGAGCAGCCGCATCGCGCGCTCGCGGTCGAAGCCCGGCCAGGCCGAGAGTTCGCGCAGGTTGCAGCTCTCGCGCCGCAGCCGTGCCACGGCGGCGGCGGCGGTGCCGGTGAGCGCCAGCGCCTGCAGGTCGGCCCCGCGCGTGACGCGGTAGGCCACCGACCCGCCGAGTTCGGGCAGCAGGCTGTCGCGCGCGCCGCGCATCGCCATCGCCCAGGTCAGCGGGCCCAGCGCACTGTAGTGCGGCGCCTCGTCCAGCCGCGGCCGGGCCTGGACCGTCGGCGGCGGCAGCAGCGCCGGCTCGACCTGCATCACCCGCAGCGCGTTCAGGCGCGACGACAGCAGCTGCTCGGCGCTGAGCGGGCAGTGGACCAGCCGGACGGCGGGAAAGACGGTCAGCGGGGCCACGTGGTCGCCGACTTCAACGTGCAGCAGCAGGTCGCGACCATGGCGCAGCGCCGCAGCGACGACCTCCAGCAGGTCGCTGCCCTGGCCGGGGCGGTCGAAGCGCATCAGGTCCTGCAGCAGCGACGGCGTGAGCGAACTGAGCCGGGTGCCGCGCGCCTCGGCGGCCTCGGCGGCGTGCCGTTTCAGGTAGCGCCGGAAGTCGCTGATGCGCATCAGGTCCGACGCGCCCAGCGGCAGGGTCGATTGGAAGTTGGACATCACAGCCGGGGATGTTAAGCGTGACATTGTTCACGGATCTTGACATGGGGCACGGGCGCGAGGGGCGTCGTGACCCCGGCGACGAACGCGGCCACCAGAGCCGATATCAGAGGACATCGGCCGCCATCGGCCTGCAAGATCCGTTACGCAGCCGGGCCCATCCTGGATGCGAGCGCGCGCCAGAAGCGCCCGTCCTGGGTCGCGGCGAAGTTCACGCGCATGCAGGTGCTGGGCCGGCGTCCGGTCTGGAACAGCGTGCCCGGCGCCAGCAGCCAGCCGTCGTCCAGCATGTCCAGTGCCAGCCGCTCGGTGTCGACGCCCAGGTCCACCCAGCCGAACAGACCCTGCGGCGGGGTCACGAAGCGGGCGCCGGCGGCGGTGGCGTGGGCGACGGCGCGGCTGCGCGCCGCGTCCAGGCGCTGCGTGACGCCTTCGACGTGGCGTCGCATCAGCCCCTGGTCCAGGCACCAGGCGACGGCCTGCTCCAGCGGCGCCGGCGTCGTCAGCGTGCCCAGCAGCTTGGTGTCGATCAGGCGTTCGGCCAGCCCGGGCGCCGCGGCGGCGAAGCCGACCCGCCATTGCGGCGTCAGGATCTTCGAGAAGCCCGAGACCAGCACCGTGCGCCGCAGACCGTCCAGCGCCGACAGACGGGTGGCCTGCGGCGGCGCCAGGAAGGCGTAGGTGTCGTCCTCGACGATGGTCAGGTCGTGCTGCTCGGCCAGCCGCAGCACCCGGTGCGCGGCCGCCGGCGTCAGCGAATGCCCGGTCGGGTTGTGCAGCACCGACACCGTGACGTACAGGCGCGGCCGGTGCGTCGCCGCCAGCGCCTGCAGCGTGTCCAGATCGGGCCCTTCGGCGCCGCGCGGCACCGGCAGCAGCCGCACGCCCAGGCGCGTCAGGCGCTCGTACTCGACCGCCCAGCCGGGCTCGTCGACGAGCACCGCGTCGCCCGGCTGCAGCAGCGTGCGCGCGACGAGGTCGAGCGCGTGCGTCGCGCCCACCGTGGTGACGATCTGGCCCGGCTCCGCGTGCAGCCCGAGATCGGCCAGCCGCTGTGCCAGCGCGGCGCGCAGCGCGGGATCGCCCGCCGGGTCGCCGTAGCGCAGCCACCCGTCGGCGCAGTGCGCACTGGCGTGGCGCAGTGCGCGCTGCAGCAGCGGCCCGTCGAGCCACGCCTCGGGCAGCGTGCCCATGCCCGGTGCCGATCCGTGCATGCCGGCGTGGAACATGCTGCGGATGAGGGCGGTGGCGTCGACCGGCGGCACGCGCGGCCGGGCGTCGCTCGGCCGCGGCTGGCGCTCGGCCCGTGGCTCGCGCACGAAGAAGCCGCGCTGCGGCAGGGCCAGCACCAGACCCCGGGCCTGCAGACGGTCGTAGGCCGCGACCACGGTGGCCGCGCTCACGCCCTGCTGGGCGGCGCAGGCCCGTACCGATGGCAGGCGGGTGCCGGGCGCCAGCAACCGGCGCGTGATGCGGTCGGCCAGCCGCTCGGCGATCTGGTCGGCCAGCGTCGTGCCGGCCGCGCGGGCGATGCCGCCCGGCGCGCCATCTGTACCGGTGTGCAGTGCCATACAGTCCGTCGATGTGTCTGGTCAAGTGTATTGGTTCTGTATCGTCTTGGGTCGTACAGTCCCGGCATGCCCGCGTCCCGCGCCCGCGCCGTGTCGACCGCCCCCACGCCCGCCGTGCGCGGCTGGTGGCTCGGGCTGCTCGGCGTCGCCATCGTCGCGCTCATGCGGCCGATGACGCGGCGGGCGGTCGGCGGCGGCGGCCTCGGCCTGCGCACCCGGGTGGCCTGATGCGCACGCTGGGCGTCATCGGCGGGATGAGCTGGGAGTCGACGGCCGTGACCTACCGGCTGCTGAACCAGGGCGTGGCGCAGCGCCTGGGCGGGCTGCACAGCGCATCGCTGCGGCTGCACAGCGTCGACTTCGCGCCGGTCGCGGCGGCGCAGGCGGCCGGCGACTGGGACGGCCTGGCGGACGTGCTTGCCGCCGCGGCGCAGGGCCTCGTGCGCGCCGGTGCGCAGGGGCTGCTGCTGGCCACGAACACGATGCACCGGCTGGTGCCGGCGATCGAGCAGGCCGTGCCCGGGGTGCCTCTGCTGCACATCGCCGACGCCACCGGCGCGGCGCTGCGCGCGCCGGCCTGCTGGGCACGCGCTTCACGATGGAGGACGGCCGCGTGCTGCGCGACCGGCTGCAGGCCGCGCACGGCGTGCAGACCCTGCTGCCGGCACAGGCCGACCGCGAGACCGTGCACCGCGTGATCTACGAGGAGCTGTGCCGGGGCCGCATCGAGCCCGCGTCGCGCGCCGCCTTTGTCGACGTCATCGCGCGGCTGCGCGACGCCGGCGCCGACAGCGTGATCCTCGGCTGCACCGAGATCGGGCTGCTGATCGGCGCCGGCGACGCCGAGCTGCCGGTCTTCGACACCACCGCGCTGCACGCCGCCGCGGCGGTCGACTGGATGCTGCAAGGAGATGGACCATGAACCCATCGCACACGGACCCGGCGGGTGGTGCCCTGTCGAGCGTGCGGCAGGCCCCGGACTGGACCCTGGCGCGCCGTGCCGCGCGGCTAGAGCCATCGGTGATCCGCGAGTTGCTGAAGCTCGCCGAGCGGCCGGGCGTGGTGTCGCTGGCCGGCGGCCTGCCGGCGCCCGAGGGCTTTCCGGTCGAGGCGCTGCGTGAGGCGACCGCCCGCGTGCTGCGCGATGCGCCGCGCGAGGCGCTGCAGTACGCGCCGAGCGAGGGCTTCGGACCGCTGCGCGACTGGGTCGCGGCCACGGTGGCGGCGCAGGGCGTGCCGGCGCGCGCGTCGCAGGTGCTGATCACGAACGGATCGCAGCAGGGGCTGGACCTGGTCGGGCGTGTGCTGCTCGACCCGGGCAGCGGCGTGGCGATCGAGCGCCCGACCTACCTCGGCGCGCTGCAGGCCTTCGCGCCCTGCGAGCCGGCGTGGCTGACGCTGGCGGGCGACGACGAGGGACCGCACCCGGACGCGCTGCGCGGTGCGGCCGCCGCCGGTGCCCGCTTCGCGTACCTGACGCCGACCTTCCAGAACCCGACCGGCCGCTGCATCGGCGGCGCGCGGCGCGACGCCGTGGCGGCGGCCTGCATGGACAGCGGGCTGCCGGTGCTGGAGGACGATCCCTACGGCGAGTTGTGGTACGACGCACCGCCACCGGCGCCGCTCGCCGCGCGGCTGCCCGGGCAGGCGGTGCTGCTGGGCTCGCTGTCGAAGGTGCTGGCGCCCGGACTGCGGCTGGGCTACTTGGTGGCGCCCCCAGCGCTCTACCCCAAGCTGCTGCAGGCCAAGCAGGCCGCCGACCTGCACACGCCGGGCTTCAACCAGCGCATCGCGATGGAGGTGCTGCGCGACGACGGGCTGGCGCGCCACCTGCCGGCCGTGCGCGAGCGCTACCGCGCGCAGCGCGACGCGATGCAGGCCGCGCTCGAGCGCCACCTGCCGCCGGGCTGCCGCTGGCAGCGGCCGGGCGGCGGCATGTTCTTCTGGGTCACGCTGCCGCTGGGGCTGGACGCGACCGCGCTGCTGCCGCGCGCCGTCGAGGCCGGCGTGGCCTACGTGCCCGGCGCACCGTTCTTCGCCGACGCGGCCCTGGCGCACACGCTGCGGCTGAGCTTCGCGACGGTCGCGCCGCCGGTCATCGAGGCCGCGGTGGCTGCGCTCGGCCGCGTGCTGCGCGACGCACTTGATGCGCTGGCCGCGGCGGACGGTCTCGCCCACCGTGCCGGGTCACGCGCCGACGTCGCGGGCACACCGGAGACCGTTCGATGAGCCACGCCTTCCACCAGGTCGATGTGTTCACCGCCGAGGCGCTGCGCGGCAACCCGCTGGCCGTGGTGCACGACGCCGCGGGGCTGGACGACGAACGCATGGCCGCGCTGGCGCGCTGGACCAACCTGTCGGAGACGGCCTTCCTGCTGCCGCCGACCGACCCCGCGGCCGATTACCGGGTGCGCATCTTCACGCCCTTCGGCGAGCTGCCCTTCGCCGGCCACCCGACGCTCGGCAGTTGCTGGGCCTGGCTCGCGGCCGGCGGCACGCCGCGCGCGCCCGATCGCATCGTGCAGCAATGCGGCGTCGGCCGGGTGGCACTGCGGCGCGAGGGCCGCCGGCTGGCCTTCGCCGCGCCTCCGCTGCGACGCACCGGCGCGCTTGAGCCTCAGGTGCTGGCCCAGGCTTGCGCCGGCCTCGGGCTGGCCGCGTCCGAGGTGCGCGCACACCAGTGGGTCGACAACGGCCCGGGCTGGACGGCACTGCTGCTGCACTCGGCCGACCGCGTGCGCGCGCTGCGGCCGGACTGGCCGGCGCTCGGGGACCTGAAGCTCGGCGCGGTCGGCCCCTGCGCCGCCGGATCGGCCGCCCAGTTCGAGGTGCGCGCCTTCATCGGCGGCGCCATCCCGTTCGAGGACCCGGTGACCGGCAGCCTGAACGCATCGATCGCGCAGTGGCTGATGGGCGCCGGCCTGGCGCCCGACACCTATGTCAGCACCCAGGGTGCCGCGCTGCGGCGTGCCGGCCTCTTGCACCTGCGGCGCGAGGGCGCTACGGTGTGGGTCGGGGGCGACGTGACGCCGGTCATCGAGGGGCGCCTCACGATGTGAGCGGCC
>CAZQPN010000018.1:9964-16106 GCA_964595215.1 uncultured Rubrivivax sp.
CACGATGTGAGCGGCCACTGCCGCTCGATTGCGCCGGTCCCGGTGCATGATTTCCGGAGGGCCCTGCCGTGAGTACCGAAGTCGACCATCTGGTGGTGGCCGCCGCGACGCTGGACGACGGCGAGCGCTGGTGCGAGTCCACGCTCGGCCTGACGCCGGCGGCCGGCGGGCGGCACGAGGCGATGGGCACGCACAACCGGCTGTTGGCGCTGTCGTCGGCCGCGTTCCCGCGCTGCTACCTGGAGATCATCGCCATCGACCCGGCGGCTGGGCTGCTGCCGCGCGTGCGCTGGTTCGGCCTCGACGACGAGGCGTTGCAGGACCGCCTGAACCGGGACGGGCCGCGGCTGATCCACGTCGTCGCGCGCACGCAGTCGCTCGAGACCCACCGCTGGGGCCTGTTCAACCGGGGTCTGAACCCGGGGCCGGTGCTCGCGCTGCAGCGCGAGTCGGCGGCCGGCACGCTGGCCTGGCAGATCACGGCGCGCGACGACGGGCGGCTGCTGGCTGGCGGTGTGCTGCCGTCGTTGATCCAGTGGGACAGCGAACACCCGGCCGACACCATGCCCGACCAGGGCGCGCGACTGATGTCGCTGCGCCTGGACGGGCTGCCGAGGCTGGCGCGCGACGTGCTGCGGCTCAAGGGCGTCGAGGTCGACACCGACGCAACGCCTTGCATCAGCGCGGTGCTCGAGACCCCGCAGGGGCCGCTGACCCTGCGGTCATGACGGCCGCCGACGAAGGGAAGTCGCCCCGGACGCGGCGGGTCGTGCTCGGCGTCGCGGAGGGAATGGCCGACGCGCCGGCCTGACGACAGGGTGGGGGCTGGAGCGAAGGCGGGCGCCGAGGCGCCCGCGCTCAGACGACCTCAGTTGCTGTACTTCTCGGTGCGGTAGTCGTCGTGGCACGCCTTGCAGGTGCTGCCGACGGCGCCGGCGGCGGTCTTGATGGCGTCCAGGCTGCCGGTCTTGGCGGCGGCGTCGAGCTTGGCCAGCGCCGCCTGCATGTCCTTGGCCTTGGCCTGGAAGTCGGCCGACTTGGACCAGATCTCGGGCTTGGCGCGGTTCGGGCGGCCCATGTCCGTGCCCTCGCCGAAGGCGGTGAAGGGCAGCGTCGACAGCGAGGCGGCCAAGGCCGCGTCGCGCGCCGCCGCGCCGGCGTCGAAGGGCACCCGGCCCTGCGCCATCGCGCCGACGCGCCCGAAGTGGGCCGCGATCATCGTGAAGGCTGCCTGCCGGTACTTGATGGCGTCCTCGGGCTTCGCGAACTGGGCCGCGGCGGGCAGCGCCGTCAGGCAGGCGGCAGCCACGCCGGTGGCCAGGAACAGTTTCTTCATGCGGTGCATCCTTTCGTGTATCGCCGGCTGCGGGCCGGCCTCGGCCGCGCAGGACCGCCCTGCGCCGCTGCAGGGTAATCGTTCGCGGCCGACCCTGCGCGGCGCTCGGGCAGGCGCGGCCCGGATGACGGCGACGGTCGCGCCGATGTGGTTCACTCACGGCCGTGTCCATGCCCACATCACACCGACGGAGCCGATCGATGGCCGACCCCGCTGCCAGAACCGCCGCCGCCGCCGAGGTCCGCGTCTGGGACCTGCCGACGCGCCTCTTCCACTGGACGCTCGCCAGCTGCGTGCTCGGATCGGTCGTGAGCGCCAAGATCGGCGGCAATGCGATGGACTGGCACTTCCGCTTCGGCTATGCGGTGTTCGCGCTGCTGCTGTTCCGGCTGCTGTGGGGGGTGCTGGGCGGCCGCTGGTCGCGCTTCGCGAGCTTCGTCTACGCGCCCTCGACGCTGTGGCGCTACCTGAGCGGCCGCGCGCGGCCGGGCGAGCGGCTCGACGTCGGCCACAGCCCGACCGGCGCGCTGTCGGTCTTCGCGCTGCTGACGGTACTGGCGGTGCAGGTGGCCACGGGGTTGGTGGCCGACGACGAGATCTTCCACATCGGCCCGCTCAACCCGCTGGTCGACGGCGCCACGGCGCTGCAGGCCACGGCCTGGCACAAGTCCTGGGGCCAGTGGCTGATCCTCGGCCTGGTCGGCCTGCACCTGGCGGCCATCGCGTGGTTCACGGCCGCCGGCCGCGGCCTGCTCGGCGCCATGCTCGGCGGGGACAAGGCGCTGCCGCCGGACACCCCGGCCTCGCGCGACGATGCACGCGCGCGCGGCCTGGCGCTGGTGCTGCTGGCGCTGTGCGCTGGGGTGGTCGCCTGGGTGATCACCCTGGGCGGCTGAGCGCCGCGGCGTCATACACTGCGGGTCTGCTGGCGCCGCCAGCCGACTGCATGGACCTGCCCCAGATCGACCTGACCGAGCCGGAGGACCCGGCCGCCCTCGATGCCGCGCGTGAGCTGATGCGCGAGTACGCCGCATCGCTCGACGTCGATCTGTGCTTCCAGGGCTTCGAGCAGGAACTGGCGCTGCTGCCGGGCGACTACGCACCGCCCTACGGCCGCCTGCTGCTGGCCTTCGTCGATGGCGCGCTGGCCGGCTGCGGCGGTTTCCGCCCGTTGCCCGAGGCGGACGATGCCGGCGCCTGCGAGATGAAGCGCCTGTACGTGCGGCCGGCGTTTCGCCGCCTCGGACTCGGCCGCCGGCTGGCGCAGGCGCTGATGGACCGCGCCGCCGAGGCCGGCCACTCGGTGATGCTGCTCGACACGCTCGATGAGATGGAGTCGGCGCGCGGCCTGTACGCGTCGCTCGGCTTCGTCGAGGTCGCTCCCTATTACTACAACCCGTTGCCGGGGGCACACTACCTCAAGGCCGTGCTGTGACCGCGGCCGTCGCCCGACCGCTGGGAGCGCCGCGATGAACCCCTTCCGACACCTCTTGAAGGCCGCCGGCAGCCAGCCGCCGATCGGCACCTGGATCCTGTCCGCGAGCCCGCTGGTGGCCGAGGCGGTGGGCCACGCCGGGTTCGACTTCGGCGTCGTCGACATGGAACACAGCCCGCTCGACCTCGGCGACGTCGTGCACCTGCTGCAGGCGATCGGCAACACCAAGATGGTGCCGGTGGTGCGCGTGCCCTGGAACGAGCCCGTGACCGTCAAGCGCGTGCTCGACGCCGGCGCGACGACGCTGCTGTTCCCCTTCGTGCAGACCGCCGACGAGGCGGCGCGCGCGGTGGCGGCGACGCGCTATCCGCCGCAAGGGGTGCGCGGCGTGGCCGGCATCAGCCGGGCGACGCGCTTCGGCACGCGGCCCGACTTCATCCACGCCGCGCAGCGCGAGATGGGCGTCATCGTGCAGCTCGAGACGCCGAGCGCGATCGACGCGATGGCGTCGATCGCCGCCGTCCCGGGGGTCGACGCGCTGTTCGTCGGCCCGGGTGACCTCGCCGCCGCGATGGGCCATCCGGGCCGCAGCATGCACCCGGCGGTCTTCGAGCGCATGGCGCGGGCAGCGCGCCAGGCGGCCGAGCTCGGCATGCCGATCGGTACCTTGGGCGCGGACGCGCAGGCGGTGGCGCGCTACCGCGCCGCCGGCTTCCCCTTCGTCGCGCTGGGCGCCGACCTGAGCCTGCTGATGCAGGGTGCGCAGGCCGCGCTGACCGGCCTGCGCAGCCCCGATGACCCCGCCCACGTCCACACGCTGGCCGAAGGCACGCTGACCGGCGCAGGAGGCGCCTGACGATGCACCCCACGGATTCCACCGCTCCGCCCTCGGCCCCGGTCCTCGTCGCGCCCGCGATCGAACTGCGCGGCGGCGAACTCCGCCTGGCGCTGCGCCCCGATCTCGGCGGCTGCATCGCCGGACTGTGGCACGGCGCGCTGCCGGTGCTGCGCAGCACCGAGCCGGCGGCGCTCGAGCGATCGCGGCTGGCGGGTTGCTACCCGCTGCTGCCCTACTCCAACCGGCTCGGCTACCGCCACTTCCGCTGGCTCGGACGCGAGCACACGACGCAGCCCAACTTCGACGACAGCCCGCATTCGGTGCATGGCATCGGCTGGCAGCGTCCCTGGGAGGTCACCGCGTCCGGCGAAGGCGAGGCGACGCTGCGGCTGATCCACCCCGGGGACGCCGACTGGCCGTTCCCGTTCGAGGCCACGCAGCGCTTCGTGCTGACGCCGGACGCGCTGCGCGTCGAGCTCGGCTTTCGCAACACCGCGGCGCATCCGGCGCCGGTCGGCCTGGGCTGGCATCCCTATTTCCCGAAGCGCACACGCAGCCGGTTGCACATCGAGCTGGCCGAGCGCTGGGAGGCGGACGCTGCCGGCCTGCCGACGCGCCGCGTCGCGCAGCCGGGCATCGACGCCGACATCGCGCACCTGGACTTCGACCACTGCTTCGGCGGCTGGAGCGGCCCGGCACGGCTGCGCGACGAACGGCTGCACATCAAGCTGACCTCGTCGCTACCCTACCTGGTGGTGTTCACGCCGCCGCTGAAGGACCATTACTGCGTCGAGCCGGTGAGCCACGTCAGCAACGCGATGCACATGGCCGAGCCGGCGCAGCACGGCTGGCTCACGCTGTCGCCGGGTGCGGCCTGCGAGGCCTGGATGGCGCTCGAGGTGAGGGCGCTTTGAGCGCGGCCGCCACGCCGGACGCGACCGACGGGATGCCTGACGGTGTGATCGGCGGCGCCACCGACGCGGCCATCGGCGCGCTGCCGGTGGCGCCGTCCGAGCTCGGCGAGTCGCCGTTCTGGCACCCGGACGAGGCGGTGCTGTACTGGGTCGACATCCCGGGCCGGCGGCTGAACCGCTGGGACCCGGCGCGCAGCCAGCATCGCGCCTGGGACCTCGATACCGAGCCCGGCTGCTGCGCCCCGGTGCTCGGCGGCGGCCTGCTGCTGGCGATGCGCGACGGCCTGTGGCGCTTCGACCCGGTCAGCGGCCGGCGCGAGGCGCTGGCCGCGCCGCCCTACGACCCGGCGCACGAGCGGTTCAACGACGGCAAGGCCGACCCGCAGGGCCGCTTCTGGGCCGGCACCATCTACGAGCCGCGCGACGCCGCCAAGGCGGCGCTGTACCGCTTCGCCGGCGGCCGCCTGGACCGCATCGCCGACGACATCACGACCAGCAACGGCCTGGCCTGGTCGCCCGACGGCGCGACGATGTACTGGGCCGACACCGCGGCGCACTGCATACGTGCCTACGACTTCGACGGCCGCGACGGCAGCCTGTCGCGCGGGCGCGACTTCGCGCGCTTTCCGCCGCGCGCGCCAGGGCAGGCGCTGGACGACTACGCCGGCCGCCCGGACGGCGCGGCGATGGACCGCGACGGCGCCTACTGGGTCGCCATGTACGAGGGCCAGCGCCTGCTGCGCCTGGCGCCCGACGGCAGGCTGCTGCAGACGGTGCACCTGCCGGTGCGCTGCCCGACGATGCCGGCCTTCGGCGGGCCGGACCTGCGCACGCTCTATGTGACGACCGCCTGCGCCCGCCGCCCGGCCGACGAGCTCGCCGCGCAGCCCCTGGCGGGCCGGGTGCTGACGCTGCGCATGGCGGTGCCCGGGCTGCCGGCGCGCTTCGTCCACCTGCCGTGACGCCGGTGGCGCTGGACCGCGCCGCGGCGTGGGCGCGCCTGGACGACGGTGCATCGTTCGATCTCGTCGTCGTCGGCGGCGGCGCCACCGGCGCCGGGCTGGCGCTGGACGCCGCCGCGCGCGGCCTGACGGTGGCGCTGTTCGAGGCGACCGACTTCGCGCAGGGCACGTCGTCGCGCGCCACCAAGCTGGCGCACGGCGGCGTGCGCTACCTCGCGCAAGGCGACATCGGGCTCGTGCGAGAGGCCCTGCACGAGCGCGCCGCGATGCTGGCCAATGCGCCGCACCTGGCGCAGCGGCTGCCGTTCGTGATGCCTAGCTACCGCTGGTGGGAAGCCGGCTTCTACGGCGCCGGTCTGAAGGCCTACGACGCGCTGGCCGGCCGGCAGGGGCTGGGGTCGACCGAGTTCCTGTCGGCGCGGCGCACGCGCGAGCTGCTGCCAGGCGTCGTCGCCACCGGGCTGCGCGGCGGCGTCAAGTACTGGGACGGCCAGTTCGACGATGCCCGGCTGGCGCTGGCGCTGGTGCGGACCGCTGCGGCGCGCGGTGCCGTCGTGCTCAACCATTCGCCGGTGGTGGCGCTGACGCATGACGCCGGTGCCGTCACCGGCGTCGTCGTGCGCGACGAGGGACCCGCGCGTGCCGGCGAAGTCGGCC
>CAZQPN010000019.1:0-14253 GCA_964595215.1 uncultured Rubrivivax sp.
CAGCGGCCGCCTGCTCGACA
The DNA here is from genome assembly GCA_964595215.1 of uncultured Rubrivivax sp. Lineage (GTDB taxonomy): Bacteria > Pseudomonadota > Gammaproteobacteria > Burkholderiales > Burkholderiaceae_C > Rubrivivax. The sequence goes on from CAZQPN010000019.1 coordinate 21, forward strand.
CGCTGCACGGTGAGCAGGGCTTCCTGCGCGGCGCCCTGCGCGCCCTGGCACGTGAACGGCGGGTGCGCGGCGTCGGTGCCGAACCGCCCTTCGAGCTGTCGGCCCGTGCCGACGGCCGCCTGATGCTGGCCGACCCGAGCACCGGCGAGCGACTGGACCTGGAGGCCTTCGGGCCCACCAATGCCGGCGTCTTCGCGCGCCTGCTGAGCCTTTGAGGAGAACCCCGATGTCCGCGACCCACACCCTCGACAGCAGCGCTGCGGCAGCCGCCAAGGCCAAGCAGGAGACCCTGCTGACACCGCGCTTCTACACGACCGACTTCGCCGCCATGGACCGCATCGACGTCAGCGGCATCCGCGCCGAATGGGACGCGATGATGGCCGAGTACGAGGGCGACAACAACCACGACCACTTCCAGCGCACGCCCGAGTTCGCGGCCGAGGTGGCCGAGCGATTCCCGCAGATCCCGCCCGAGCTGCAGCGCGAGTTCCTGGACTTCCTGGTGACCTCGGTGACCTCGGAGTTCTCCGGCTGCGTGCTCTACAACGAGATCGCCAAGCATGTCGACAACCCCGACATCAAGCAGCTGATGCGCTACATGGCGCGCGACGAGTCGCGCCATGCCGGCTTCATCAACTCGAGCCTGAAGGACTTCGGCCTCGGGCTGGACCTCGGCGGCCTGAAGCGCACCAAGGCGGTCACCTACTTCAAGCCGAAGTACATCTTCTACGCGACCTACCTGTCGGAGAAGATCGGCTACGCGCGCTACATCACGATCTTCCGCCAGCTCGAGCGCCACCCGGACAAGCGCTTCCACCCGATCTTCAAGTGGTTCGAGCGCTGGTGCAACGACGAATTCCGGCACGGCGAGAGCTTCGCGCTGATCATGCGCGCCAACCCGCAGCTGCTGCGCGGCGCCAACGTGCTGTGGATCCGCTTCTTCCTGCTCGCGGTCTACGCGACGATGTACGTGCGCGACCACACGCGGCCGATGCTGCACCAGGCGATGGGCTTGGAGAGCACCGCCTACGACCACGAGGTGTTCCGCATCACGAACGAGATCACGCGCCAGGTCTTCCCGGTCTCGCTGGACATCGACCATCCGGCGTTCCGCGCCGGCCTCGAGCGCCTGTTCCGCTGCCAGCAGGGCCTGGACGCGGCGAAGGCGCGTGGCGGGCTGGTCGGCCGACTGCAGCAGGCCCGCTGGGCCGCGTCCGGCGCGTGGGCCTTCGCGCGCCTGTACCTGCGACCGGTCAAGCACCACGCACTGCCGGCCGAGATGCGCGTCGCGCCGGTCTGGTGAGTCGGCCGCACGTCACCCGCACCCGGACGCCGACATGCCAGAGACCTGGATCCCGATCGCTGCGACGATGGCCGTGCCGGTCGGGTTCGCCATCTTCATCTGGTGGTTCAGCACCGGGCTGATCCTGCTGCTCGACCACCTGCCGCGCACCGGCGTGCGCTGGAGCATCGTGGCGTCGAGCGCGGTCGCGCTGGCGGCCTTCGCCGGCGTCGCGCACACCGCCGGCCAGGACACCGCCACCGGCGCCTACTGCGCCTTCACGTCGACGCTGCTGGTCTGGGGCTGGCACGAGCTGACCTTCCTCAGCGGCTGGCTGACCGGCCCGCGCCGGCACGCGCTGCCGGCAAGCACCGTCGGCTGGCCGCGCTTCGTCGAGTCGGTGCGCGCCATCCTGTGGCACGAGCTCGGGCTGCTCGCCACCGGGGCCCTGCTGATCGCGCTGACCTGGGACGCGCCGAACCAGGCCGCGGTCTGGACCTTCGCCGTGCTGTGGCTGATGCGCACCAGCGCCAAGCTCAATCTCTTCCTGGGCGTGCGCAACCTGAGCGAGGCCTTCCTGCCACCGCAGCTCAAGTACCTGCAAAGCTTCTTTCGCCGGCGCGCGATGAACGGCCTGTTCCCCTTCGTCGTCACCGCCGCCACCGTGGTGCTGGTCTGGATCGTCCAGCAGGCCATGGTGCCCGACACGTCCGACGGCTCGCGCGTCGGCCTGCTGCTGGTCGGCGCCCTGCTCGCGCTGGCCATCGTCGAGCATTGGCTGCTGGTGCTGCCGATCGAATCGACCGCCCTGTGGCGCTGGGCGCTGCGGCGCCAGGGCGCCGAGCCGCCGCCTGCCGAGGAGACCCTGCTGCATGCCCGTTGACACCGGCCACGACCTCGCCGCCTGCCGGCGCCTGATGCGCGGCGGCTCGAAGTCCTTCTTCGCCGCCTCGCTGCTGCTGCCGGCACGCGTGCGCGCCCCGGCGAGCGCACTCTACGCCTTCTGCCGCGTCGCCGACGACGAGATCGACCTCGGCGCCGACCCGCACGCCGCCGCCGATGCGCTGCGCCGGCGCCTCGACGCCATCTACGCCGGCGCGCCGGCCGACATCCCCTGCGACCGCGCACTGACGGCCGTCGTGCAGACCCATGCGATCCCGCGCGAGTTGCTGGACGGGCTGCTCGAGGGTTTCGTCTGGGACGCCGACGGCCGCCGCTACGAGCAGCTCGCCGACGTCGAGGGCTACGGTGCGCGCGTGGCCGGAACGGTCGGCGCGATGATGGCGATGATCATGGGCGTGCGCTCGCGCCAGGCGCTGGCGCGGGCCTGCGAGCTCGGCGTCGCGATGCAGCTGACCAACATCGCGCGCGATGTCGGCGAGGACGCACGCAACGGCCGCCTGTACCTGCCGCGGCGCTGGTTGGCGGACGCCGGCGTCGACGCCGACGCCTGGCTGCGCGCCCCGCGCTTCGACGCCGCGATCGGCGCGGCCGTCGAGGCGCTGCTGGCCGCGGCCGACCGTCTCTACGCCCGCGCGGAGCACGGCATCGCCGCGCTGCCGCGCGACTGCCGGCCGGCCATCCGCGCCGCCCGCCTCGTCTATGCCGAGATCGGCCACCGGCTGCGGCGCGACGGACTCGACTCGATCGCGCGCAGGACGATCGTGCCCTCGGGCCGCAAGCTGGCGCTGATGGCACGCGCCGGCACCGCGGCGTGGTCGACCCCTGGCGACCCGACGGCCGATCTCTCGCCGCTGCCGGCGATCGCCCACCTCGTCGAGGCTTCCGCGCAGGCGCCGTCTTCGACGCCGGCTGCGGCGCCGGCCCGGCCGGCGGCCCCGCCGTCGCGCAGCCTCGACGAGCGCGTGGTCTGGCTGCTCGACCTGTTCGAGCGCCAGGCGGCGCAGCGCGCGTTGCGCTGACCTTCCGCAGCCGCGCGATGGCCAGCGACAGCGGGGGGCCCTGGCCGATCGTCCTGATCGAGGTCGTGCTCGTCTTCGGCGGTGTGCTGGCCTTCGGCTGGTGGCAGCTGCGCAGCATCGAGCGCGACCGCCGCGAGGCCGCCCGGCGGCGCGAGGCACAAGCCGATGCCGCCGCGCGCGCCGAAGTCGACACTGCCGTGCCGGCACCCCCTGCGCCGGCCGAGCGCGATCGGCGCCACTGAGCGAAGCGCCGGTGCCCGGGCCGCCGCCGGCCGGAGCGCCGGCTGCCAGGGGGTGGTGGGGTGACCGCGACCAAACAGGCCGCCCTGGCGGTGCCAATTCCTGCCTTCAACAGCGCACGGGATGTGAACAATGACTCAAGTCGGGCCCGATCCCGACCGATGTCACCTCCATGAACCTGCCCGCCTTCTCGCTGCGCCCCTGGTCCCGACGTCCGTCACCGGCGGCGCCGACGACCGGCCTGCGTTGCGCCGTGCGGCCACCGTCGCTGTGCCACGCGCCGGACTCGCGCTGGGCGCGGCTGATGCACTGGATGCTCGCGCCGGCACCGGGCGACAGCGCCCCGCCGATCCGCACCCTGCCAGCCGTGCGGGCGGATTTCCACGACGCTGTCGCCGACCTCGTGCAGGCACGGGAAGCCGGCGAGCTGGTGCGCCGCATCGAGCACAGCCGGTCGCTGCGCGAGCTCTGGCACCTGCGCACCGAGGTCTACCGCCTGGTTGCGCTGCAGTACAGCCAGGCCGAGGCCGACGAGCGGCTGGCACGACTCAATCGCCACTTCCCGACGCGCGCCCCGCGTTCGGGCTTCATGCCGCTGTGAGGCCCTCCCGATGAGCTCCGACCACGTCGCCCCCCGCCACTTCCTGCACCAGCCCGGACTGCCAGGCGCCGGCCTGCCGAACGACCGGCTCGCGCGGCTGGCGGCCCGGCGCGTCTTCGTCGGCCTGAAGAACGACTTCCTGCTCGCGGTGGCCCACCTGGACGACGAGCGCGGTCGCTGGCTGCGCGAGCAGGTGCGTCGCGCCGAGGAGCCCGAGGATCTGCTGCTGCTGCGCGGCCACGTGTTCGCCAGCCTCGCGGGCGCCGACGACACGCGCCGCCATCGGCGACGCTTGCTGCGGCGAAGCCTCGACTCGCTGTTTCCAGACAGCGCCCCACGCAGCGGCTTCGCGTCCTTCTGACACCTGCGGCGGACCGGCGCCGCCGATGCTGGCAAGATGACGGCATGTCCGTCGTCGCCGAGATCCTGCAAGACCTTCAGCGCGCCTTCACGCACCGTCGCGTGCCGCGCGTGCAGGCGCTGCAGATGCCGGCGCCGGCGCTGCAGCGCCACAAGGACGGCGAGTTCGGTGCCCTCGTGCTCGACGACGGCTCGATCGGCCTGAGCTACCTGCTGCTCGAGGGCACGCTCGCCGGCCTCGAAGGTCCGACCGGCGCCCCGGTCGTCGACGGGCTGGACGCGCTGGCGCTGGCCGCGCGCTGGGCCGATCCGGATCCGGCCTGGCGCGCACTCGGTGCCGCCGCGGCCAACGCGCTGACGCGCCACCTGTTCGACCGCGCCGGCTTCGTGCCGCCGCCGGCCGCGGACTCGATCGGCGGGCTGGAGCCGCGGCCCGGCGAGGCCGTCGGCATGGTCGGCCTGTTCCCGCCGCTGGTGCCGCAGATCCTCGCCCGCGGCGCCCGACTGACGGTGCTGGAGAAGCGCGCCGAACTGGCCGGCCCGCGCGACGGCTGGGCCGTCACGCTCGACCCGGCCGAGCTGGCCGGCTGCCGTCAGGTGCTGGCGACCAGCACCGTGCTGCTCAACGGCAGCTTCGACACCATCGCCGAGGCGGTGCGCGCGGCCGAGGTCTTCTCGCTCATCGGCCCGGGCGCCGGCTGCCTGCCGGACGCGCTGTTCCGGCGCGGCGTGACGCAGATCGGCGGCACCTGGGTCACCGATCCGCCGGCGCTGCTGGCCGCGCTGGCGGCCGGCACGCCCTGGGGCGGCTGCGCGCGCAAGAGCAGCCTGACCCCGGGCACCTACCCGGGATGGCCGGTCCCGGTGACTGCGGCCGCCGGCCGATGACGGCGGCCAGCCCCGACCCGGCGCGGCTGCGCGCCCGTCTGCGCGCCCACATGGCGGCGCTGGCGCACGGGCTGCTCGAGCGCGAGACCGCGGTCCGGCTGCTGCTGCTCGGTACGCTGGCCGGCGAACACGTGCTGCTGATCGGCCCGCCCGGAACCGCCAAGAGCGAGCTCGCGCGCCGGCTGCACCGCTGCGTCGCCGGCACCGCCTACTTCGAGCGCCTGCTGACCCGCTTCTCGACGCCGGAGGAGCTGTTCGGCCCACTGTCGCTGAAGGCGCTCGAGGACGACCGCTACGAGCGCCTCGTCGACGGCTACCTGCCGACGGCCGGCATCGCCTTCCTCGACGAGGTGTTCAAGGCCAACTCGGCGATCCTCAACGCGCTGCTGACACTGCTCAACGAGCGCGAGTTCGACAACGGCGCCGGTCGCCGGCCGACGCCGCTGATCTGCCTCGTCGGGGCCACCAACGAGGCGCCGACCGACGAGTCGCTTCTCGCCTTCCACGACCGCTTCCTGCTGCGCGTGCCGGTGGCACCGGTCGGTGACGGGGCCTTCGCGGCGCTGCTGACCGGCGGGGACGAAGCGCCCGACCTCGGCACCGCGCCACTCGGCGTCGACGAGCTGGCGGCGTGGCGCAGCGCGGCACGCCGGGTGCGCCTGGGCGGCGACGCGCTGGCCGCGCTGGCCGCATTGCGACGCCGGCTGCAGGCCGACGCGCTGCCGATCTCCGACCGCCGCTGGCGCCGCTTCGTCGGGCTGCTGCGGACGGCGGCGGCGAGCGAGGGGCGGGACGAGATCGACGCCCTGGATCTCTGGATCGCACCCTACGTCGCAGGCCACGACGCGGACAGCGTCGCCGCCCTGGTGCAGTGGGTCGACGACGTGGCGGTCGAGGCCACCAAGCAACAACTGCCGGGGTTCGAGCGCGCCGCCGAGGCCTACGAGCAGCAGCTCGAGGTCGAGCGCCGTGCCCCTGCCGAGGAGGCCGACGACAGCGCCGGCAAGCTCGCGCTGGCGGGCGCCGCCGGCGCACGCCAGCCGGAGGGCGGCCCGATGCGCATCGTCTCGGCGCGCCTGGAAGAGGCGTTGCAGCGGCGCTGGAGCCCGGTTCACGTGGCGTCGCGCGTGGCGCAGGTCGGCGAGACGCTGGGGTGCGTCGCCGCGGTGCGCCGCGACTGGCAGGCACGGCGCGACGACCAGGCGCGGCGCTGCGCCGACCGGCTGTGGCTGCCGCCGGCGGTGGCGGAGCGCTGGCTGGCGGCGCTGGACGCGACGCTCGCCCGGCTCGACGGGCTGATCGACCGGCTGGCGACCAGCCGTGACGGCTTCGCCGCCCTGCCGCAGGACGACCAGGGCCCGGCCGCCGCGGCGGATCCGGTGGCCGTCGACCGATGAGCGGCAGCCCGGCGGCACCGGCGAGGTCGCCGACGCGCGCCCCCGAAGGAGTGCCGACCGCCGCACCGGACGCCCCCTACGACGCGCTCGCCGCACTGCCGGCCGGCCTGCACCGCCCGGCAGTCGTGACGCGGATCGGCCCGACCGCGCACCGGCTGCACGACCTCGACCGCTGGCGCACGGCGCTGTGCCACGGCCGACTGCCCTCGGTCGATGCGGACTTCGGGGACCCGGCGGCGCTCGCGCCGCTGCGCGCGGTGGCCGACGCGGTCGACCTCGCCACCGGCTGCCGGGCCGTGCCGATGCTTGTCGAGCAGGCACTCGCCACGCTGCTGTGGCACCTGGACCGCATCGCCGACCTGCAGCCGCGTCTGACACGCGCGGCGGCGATCGCACAGGTTGCGTCCGAGCTGCGCGCGCAATGGGACGCCGAGCGCGGCGACTGGGACGAGGCGATGGCGCTGCTGCAGGGCCTGGGCGACCTTGGTGGCCTGCCCTGGGACCGCCTGCAGGGACGGCTGCACACGCGCGAGTGGCAGGAGGCGCGGCGCGTGCAGCGACACCTGTCGCGGCTGCCCGAGCTGCAGGCGCTGATCCGCCGCCTCGGCCGCGCCGAGCGCAGCGCCTGCGCGCCGGCGGCCGAGCAGCCGCCACCGGCCGACACGGCGACGCGCCGCGTCGGACTGACGGCCATCGAGACCCGGCTGCCCGGGCTGCCCGGCGAACTGCGCGGCATCCGGCTGAGCGGCCGTCTCGACGGCATGCTGGCCAGCGAGGCGGTGATGCTGCGCCACCCGCTGCTGAAGAAGCTCTGGCGCGCACGCCACGCCGAGGCGCGGCTGCTCGCCTACGACAGCGAGGCCGTGCTGCGCGACTGGCGCCCGGACCCGCAGGCGCGCCCGGCTGCCGGCACCGCCCCCCCGCGGCCCGACGCGCGCGAGCGCGGGCCGATCGTGCTGTGCCTGGACACCTCGGGCTCGATGCGCGGCGCCCCGGAGACGATCGCCAAGGCGGTCGCGCTGGAGGCGCTCGCGACGGCCCACCGCGAGCGGCGCGGCTGCGTGCTGATCGCCTTCGGCGGCGCCGGCGAGGTCACCGAGCACGGGCTCGACCCTTCACCGGCGGGGCTGGACGCGCTGCTGGCCCTGATGGGCCAGGCCTTCGACGGCGGCACCGACCTGCAGGCGCCGGTGGAGCGCGCGATCGCGCGCGTGCACGGAGCCGGCTGGCAAGGCGCCGACCTGCTCGTCGTCAGCGACGGCGAGTTCGGCTGCGTCGCCGCCACGTTGGCGCAGCTCGACGACGCGCGCGAGCGGCTCGGCCTGCGCGTCCAGGGGGTGCTGGTCGGGGACCGCGAGACCCTCGGGCTGCTCGACCTGTGCGACGACATCCACTGGGTGCGCGACTGGCGCCGCCACGCCGAAGGCGCCGATGCACCTGCCGCGGGCTTCTCGCCGGTGCACAGCAAGAGCCTGACGGCGCTGTACTTCCCGAACGCGCTGTCAGCGCGGGCGGCGCGCCACCACCCGGCGCCCGCCGCCCCGCCGCCAGTGCACGCGGCGGGGCTGGTGCGGCTTCAGCCGCCCAGGTAGTCGGCCTTGCCGAGCTCGACGCCGGCCTGGCGCAACAGCGCGTAGGTCATCGAGACATGGAAGAAGAAGTTCGGCAGCGCAAACTGGCGCAGGTAGTCGTGGCCGTCGAAGCGCAGCGGCTCGCGATTGCGCAGCGGGATCACGATGGCGCGCGACTCCGAGCCGTCGATCTGCGCCGCCGGCATCGACCCAACGTACTCTATCGTGCGCCGCACGCGGGCGCGCAATGCGTCCAGCGTCGCCTCGTCGTCGGGCCAGGACGGCACCTCGACGCCGGCCAGTCGTGCCGCGCAGCCCTTGGCAGCGTCGCTGGCGATCTGCACCTGCTTGGCCAGCGGAAGCATGTCCGGCGCCAGCCGCAGCGCGAGGTAATTGGCGGGATCGAAGCGGCGCGCCTGGGCATGCGCATCGGCCTTGTCCAGCCAGGCCAGCAGGTTGGTCAGCATGCGTTGGAAGACCGGCACGCTGGCCGAATGCATCGAGATCGTCACGGGGGGCTCCAGCATCGGTTGGCAGATTAGAGGATGCTAGCCGGGCGGGCACAATCGTGACCGGCATGAACATCATCATCCTCGACGACTATCAGGACGCCGTGCGCAAGCTGCGCTGCGCAAGCCGGCTGGAGCCTTACCACGCCAAGGTGTTCACCAACACCGTCAAGGGCATCGGCCAGCTGTCGGTGCGGCTGCGCGATGCCGACGTGCTGGTGGCCATCCGCGAACGCACCCACTTCCCGCGCCAGCTGATCGAGAAGCTGCCCAAGCTCAAGCTGATCTCGCAGACCGGCCGCGCCGGGTCGCACATCGACATCGAGGCCTGCACCCGGCTCGGCGTCGCGGTGGCCGAGGGCATCGGCTCGCCGGTGGCGCCCGCCGAGCTGACATGGGCGCTGATCATGGCGGCGATGCGGCGGCTGCCGCAGTACATCGGCAACCTCAAGCACGGCGCCTGGCAGCAGTCCGGCCTGAAGGCGGCCTCGATGCCGCCCAATTTCGGCCTCGGCCAGGTGCTGCACGGCAAGACGCTGGGCGTGTGGGGTTACGGCAGGATCGGCCAGCTCGTCGCCGGCTACGGGCGCGCCTTCGGCATGCAGGTCCGGATCTGGGGCAGCGAGGCGTCGCGCGCACGCGCCGAGGCCGACGGGCACGCCGTGATCGACTCGAAGGAGGCCTTGTTCGAACAGGCCGACGTGCTCAGCGTGCACCTGCGGCTCGTGCCCGAGACGCGCGGCATCATCACGCTCGACGACCTGTCGCGCATGAAGCCCACCGGGCTGTTCGTCAACACCTCGCGCGCCGAGCTGCTGGTCGAGAACGGCCTCGTCACCGCGCTCAACCGCGGGCGGCCGGGCATGGCGGCGGTCGACGTCTTCGACAGCGAGCCGATCCTGCAGGGGCAACCGCTGCTGCGGCTGGAGAACGCCGTGTGCACGCCGCACATCGGCTACGTCGAGCAGGACAGCTACGAGATGTTCTTCGGCGCCGCATTCGACAACGTCGTCAACTTCATCGAAGGTCGACCGACCGGGCTCGTCAACCCCGAGGCCTTGAAGGTCCACCGGTGAGACGACCGGGGTGCCGCGCCGGCCACCGGCCGGCCCGCCGGCCTCACGCGTGAGAGCCGCCGCGCGACGCGCCACCCCCGGTCTGTGGTGGGTGCTGCTGGCGGGCAACTTCGTGATCGGCTGCGGCGTCATGGTCGCGGCCGGCTCGCTGAACGACCTGACGCGCGACCTGCGGGTCTCGGTCGCGCTCGGCGGCCAGCTGCTTGCCGTCGCCGCGATGGTGATGGCGCTCGGTGCGCCGCTGCTGGCCGCATTCGTCGGCGGCATCGACCGGCGTCGCCTGCTGACCGCGTCGCTCGCCTGGTACGCCGTCGGCCACGCGCTGGCCGCGCTGATGCCTGACTACGCCACGCTGCTGCCGGTGCGCGCGCTGAGCGTGCTGAGCGCGGCCGCCTTCACGCCGCAGGCGGCGGCGGCCCTTGGCGTGATGACGGCGCCGGCCGAGCGCGGGCGCGCCATCACCTTCATCTTCCTCGGCTGGTCTCTGGCGTCGGTGGTCGGCCTGCCGCTGGTGAGCTGGGTCGCCGAGACGGCCGGCTGGCGCTGGGCCTTTGGCCTCGTCGCAGCGATGAGCGCGCCGGTGGCCTGGGCCGTGTGGCGTGCGATGCCCGACGGCGTGCGTCCGGCGCGGCTGTCGCTGGCGCAGTGGGCGTCGGTGTTCGGCAACCCGGTGCTGATGGCCATCGTGGCCGTGACGGCGTTCAGCTCGGCTGGCCAGTTCACGCTGTTCTCGTACTTCGCGCCCTACGCACGCCAGGTCCTCGACGCCGGCCCGGGCCAGACGAGCGCGCTGTTCGGCGTGTTCGGTCTGTTCGGCCTGCTCGGCAACCTGCTGCTGACGCGCCACATCGACCGGCTCGGCCCGGCGCGCTGCGTCGCCCTCGGCCTCGCATCGATGGCGTTCGCGCTCGCCGTCTGGCCCTGGGCCGGCAGCGTGGCGGCGGTGGCGCTGGTGATGGTGCCATGGGCGATGGGCACCTTCTCGTCCAACTCGGCCCAGCAGGCGCGCCTGGGCGCGGCGGCGCCGGCGCTGGCGCCGGCGCTGCTGGCGCTCAACACCTCGGCGATCTATGCCGGCCAGGCGCTCGGCGCGGCGGGCGGCGGAGCGTTGTTCGCCGCCAGCGGCTGGCGCTGGCTGTCGGCGGCGGCGCTGCTGTGGATGTTGGCGGCGCTGGCCGCCAGCCTGTGGGCCGCGCGGCGCGCGCGGCAGGCCCCGCGCGCAGCGCCCTGAGTGGGCGCGGGCGAGGTGGATCAGCGCCGGCGCGGCATGCGCCAGGGCAGCATCAGCCGCACCGGCAGCGACTCCAGCCGTGGCACGCTGAGTGACTCGTGCACCGTCGTGACCGGCTGCCCGAACAGGCTCGCGTCGAGCAACGAGCGGGAATAGAACGGCGTGTCCTCGAGCGTCTGTCTCACCGTCACCGTCTGGCCCGGGTCGGCGCGCATCGCGCGGGGGATGCGCCAGCCTGTCGATCGCAGCACCTGCCTCGGCGGCACGTCGAAGGCCTCGTCGCTGCCATCGGGCAGGAAGCGGCGCGCGATCACGTGCTCGCTGCCACCGCGCCGGCGCGTGTCGTAGATCACCGCGGTGCTGCCGTCGGCGAGTGTGCTGCGCGACCAGTCCCAGGTGTGGAAGCCCCTTTCGAGCGGTTCGTCGCCCTCGTTCGAGTCGACGTAGGCGTGACCGGTCCAGCGCGCAACCGGCGCCTCCAGATCGACCTCGACCGCAGCGCAGGGCGCGATCGGCCCCCAGCGGTGCGCGCCGGCGCCGTCGAGCGCGGTGACGAAGGACGACGTCGCCCGCGGCCGAACCCGGATCCGGCCGCGCACGCGCTGTGGGATCGGCACGCCGACTTCGTCGAGGTCGATGACCAGATCGCTGCCGTCCCAGTGCAGCCGGCTCGGCCCGACGACGAAGCGATCGGCTGCGCGGTGCACCCAGCGGCGGCTGCGCTCGGTCATCGTCCAGCGCCGTCCGGCCGCGCCGTAGAGGGCGACGTTGATCGCGCAGTGGTTCGCCGGATCGACGCGGTCGCCGTCGCGGCGCCGCGCCCAGTGGTACCAGCTCGAGAAGACGCTGCCGACGAAGGCGATGATGCTCAGCGCGTGGCGGCCGTCATGGCTGACCGCGTCGATGTACCACCAGAGGTAGCCACCGGGTGCCACCGGCGCGTCGAAGCGAGGTCCGCCGTCAGCGCCTCGGCCGCGCGCAGGCCCGACAGCGCCGCCATCGGCACACCCGGTCCCGGATGCACCGCCCCACCCGCCAGGTACAGCCCCGGCACCGCCGAGCGCGCGCCCGGGCGGCGGAACGAGGACATCCAGCCGTGCGTCGCCGTCCCGTACAAGGCTCCACCGCTGGCCGGGAACAGGCGCGCGAAATCGCTCGGCGTCGTCAGCTGCACCTGGTGCGCGCGCGGCGCCAGCGTCAGCCCGCAGTCGCGCAGCAGCGCCAGGCTCTGGAACTCGCATGGATCGGTCTCCGTCGAGGTGAAGGCGCGCCGGTCGCCGTCGGCCGGTGCGTTGACCAGGCACAGCAGGCGCTCGGCGTCCGCCGGCGCGGCCGCGCCGTCCCCGCGGTCCTGGGCGCAGACGTAGACCGTGCCGCGACGCGGCAGCCGGCGGGCGTGGAAGATGTCGTCGAACTCGCTGCGGTAGTCGCGGTCGAAGAAGACGTTGTGGCGCACGAGCGGGAAGCCGCTCGCACGCGCGTGCACGGCCCAGGTGAGCGCCGACAGGGAGCGCTGCGCGTGCGGGCGCCGCGGCACGGCACGGCGCGTGTCGTCGCCGAGCAGGCCCTGCACGAGCGCCTGCGGGTCGCCGTTGAAGACGACGGCGTCGGCGGGCAGGCTCTCGCCGCTGGCCAGCCGCACGCCACGCGCGCGACCTCCCTCGACGATCACGCGGTCGACGCGCTGGCCGTAGCGCTGGCAGACGCCCAGGCGCGCACCGAGCGCGCCGAAGGCCTGGGCGACCGCATGCATGCCGCCGTCGACCGACCAGACGCCGGCCAGCTCGACCTGGGCGACCAGCATCAGCGTCGCCGGCGCCTGCCAGGGCGACGCGCCGCAGTAGGTCGCATAGCGGCCGAAGAGCTGCTGCAGCCGCGGGTCGTGGAAGTGGCGCGCAAGGCTGCGCCACAGGCTGGCGAAGGGCCCCAGGCCAGCCAGCGTCGCCAGCCCGCGCGGCCCGAGGCCGCGCGACATGCCCAGCAGCGATGGCCGCGGCGCACGGATGTAGGGGGTCTCCAGCGCGTCGTAGACGGCGCGCGCCTGGGCGCAGAAGGCCTCGAAGCGGCGCGCCTCGGCCGCGCCGCTGAAGCGGCCGATGGCCTCGGTCGAGCGCGCGCGGTCGGCGAACAGGTCGAGCGTGTCGTCCTGCCCGCGCCAGGCGTGGCGCGCCAGCACCGACAGCGGCTGCAGCACGAGCAGTTGGTCGAGCGTCGTGCCGGTACCCTGCAGCAGCTCGTCGAACACCCAGCGCATCGTGAACACGGTCGGCCCGGCGTCGATCGCCGCACCGTCGACCTGCAGCTGGCGCATCTTGCCGCCCGGCGCCGGCGCCGACTCGACGAGCGTCACGTCGGCGCCGATGAGCGCCAGCCGGATCGCGCCGGCCAGGCCGCCGATGCCGGCGCCGACGACGACCACACGCGGCGTGCGGCCGGCCTCAGCCATGATCCACGCCCTGCCATCGGCCACGGATGTCGAGCACGCGAAAGCGCGCGAACATCGACTCGCTGAAGTGATGCCCGACATGGGCGGCACGGATGGCCGCGCCGTGCGCCGGGCCGCGCGCGTAATGCGCCATCGCGGCGACGCTGTCCCAGACGCTGAAGGTGGCCTGACGCAGCAGCGGCGCCTCGCCGAGGCCGGCCGCGAGCCGGCATCCCTGCGCCGACGCCAGCGCCCGCTGCGACGGCGGCGCGTGACGCCAGAACGCCGGCGCCTTGTGCAGGCGGATCGACGCCCGCGTCAGCGCCGCCACCGGCCCGTCGCCGGCCGTCGCCAACGGTGCCACGGCCAGCGTCCGTCCGCCCCAGCTGCCGCGGCAGCTCAGCGGTTCCAGCAGCACCGTGCACAGTTCTCGCGTGCGGCTGCGGTAGGCGGCCATCAGCGGGGATCGATCGAGGAAGTCGCGGGCGGCGCCAGGATCGCCGAACGCCAGGAACAGGCCCTGATGACTGACGCTCGGATGCAGACCGAAGCCGCCGCCCTGCCCGCTGCCCATGACCCTGGCCAGGCGCAGCCCGGGCATGCCGGCGAGCGCAGCCGGCCCGCGCACGATGCGCGACCAGCCCCACAGCCGCGCACCGGGCGCCAGGTCGGCCAGCACGACGACGACGGTGTCGTGGGCCGGTCGCGCCGCGTCGCTGGCGGACAGCGCC
>CAZQPN010000019.1:14353-16032 GCA_964595215.1 uncultured Rubrivivax sp.
CACGACGACGACGGTGTCGTGGGCCGGTCGCGCCGCGTCGCTGGCGGACAGCGCCACGCCAGCCGTCAGCGCGCCGTCGGCCATCACGCCGCGCGGTGAGACCGTGCGGGCGGCCGGGACGGCACGCGCGGCAGGCGCGATCGGCGCACCCACCGCGACCCCGATCAGCGCGCCGGTTCCGAGGCGGCGGCGTCGGTCGACGCCGGTGCTGCGTCCGGCGTCGCAGCGGCCACGGTGGCCGCCACCGGCGCCAGCAGCTCCGGATAGTCCTTGGCCATCTGCGCACCGTAGACCGGTTTGTAGGCGCCCTGGTGGCAGGTCCCGCAGTAGACCTTGGCGACGTCACCGGTCGGTCCCTTGCGCGACGCCGGGAAGGTGTCGGTCAGCGGCACCATGTGCTCGTTGTTCAGCCAGCGCGACATCTGGATGCCGTGCCAGGCCGTGACGCGCTGCGGCGTGCTGCCTTCCCATGAGCCGAACGACTGCGTGTTGTGGCAGTAAGTGCAGTTCACCCCCAGCCCGGTGGACATGTGCTCCATCAGCGCGTAGGTGAACTCGGCCTGCTTGGTCGAGCTGCGGTTGCCCGTGGGCAGCGCCGTCGTGCCGTAGACGCGGATCGGCAGGTCCTGCAGCAGGAAGGGCGTGAACGGATCGTACGGCAGCGACGCCAGGCCGACGCTCTCCGCGGGCTGGTTCTGCCCGGCCAGGTCGCCGATGAAGTTGGATCCGTTGTCCTGCGGCGGCGCTGTGAACCAGACCTGCTGCGGGATGTGGTTGCCGCGGTGGCAGGTCCAGCAGGTCACCCCGGTGGCGGCCACGTGCGGTTGCCACTGGCTGTTGACCTCCTGCGTCATCTGGATCATCTTGCGCGCGACGACCTTGGTGTACTTGCTGTCCTCGGCCAGGTTCTCCAGGTTGTGGCAGTAGGCGCAGCCTTCGTTCGGCGACACCCAGGAGGTGATCGCAGCCATGTGACGCGTGAACTGGCCGACGCTGAGGTCGCCCAGCACCTGCACGTTCTGGTAGATGTCCTTGGCCTTGGGCCCGTCGGCGCTCGCCTCGGGCAGCGCCTCCGGCGGCTGGTTGGCCGGGATCTGCTCGGCCAGCGTGCGCGGGTTGTAGACCTGGACCATGCCCGTGCCACGATAGCCACTCTGGACCGACTCGACGGGCGGGCGCTCGCAGCCGGCCAGCAGCAGGCCGGCCAGCGCGGCGGCAACGACAGAGACCAGGCGTTGAAGTGTTGAACTCATGGTGTGTCTCCGTCGCGTCACTTGGCCAGGGCCGGGTCGACGACGCCGGGGAAGACGTCCGGGTACGGCGGTGCGACACCGTGCTTGACGGCCCACAGGTACCAGTTGTCGACCACGGTGCCGGTCAGCAGGATGCCGATGCCGCCCACCAGCGGACACAGCACCGCGAACCACCAGGCCCAGCGGTGGATGGACTCCATCGTGGCGTTGAAGCCCATCGTCCAGCGCCAGAACAGCGCGGCGCGCTCGCTCGCGGTGCCGCGGTCGGTGATCTGCTCGATCTCGCGCTCGCCGCCGAAACGGCTGACCGCCAGGATGGTTGCCCCGTGCATCGCGAACAGCAGCACCGAGCCGTACAGGAAGGCGATGCTCAGCGCATGGAAGGGGTTGTAGAACAGGTTGCCGTAGCGCAGCGAGAAAGCCGCC
>CAZQPN010000020.1:0-1211 GCA_964595215.1 uncultured Rubrivivax sp.
CACATCCCACAACTCGCTCGTGATCGCGCGGCTGGCCGATGGCGTGACGGTGGAACAGGCCGGGTCCATCGCCATCCAGTCGTACGGCAGGCAGGCGCTCGACGTCGACACCATCGGCGCATCCGTCGGTCTGTTGGCCATGGGCGCGTCCTTCAGCTGGGTCAAGGTCGGCAACGCCGGCGCGACCGACAACTACGCCGGCATCGGCGCCGACGCCCGCATAGGCCAGGGCGCCGGCAGCGTCGGCGACATCACGCTGACGGCACGCTCTGAGATCCGCGTCGACCAGTCGACCTACGCGCTGGCGGGCGGGATCATCGGCGCCACGATCAACTTCGCGTTCGCCGACGTCAACCCCGACGTGCGCGCGACGATCGGCAACGGCGCACGCATCAGCAGTGCCGGGCAGGTCCGGGTCACGGCGGGCACCGACCACGACATCCAGACGGAGGTCTTCAGCCTGAGCGTCGGTGCCCTGGCGGCCGGCCTCAGCCTCGGCCGGGCGGACCTGAACCCCATCGTCGCGGCCCAGGTCGGCGGCACCGTCACCGCTACGGACGTCACGATCGCCGCGGGCTTCAACGTCGACCCCGAAACCCAGCAGGCCGTCCACCTGGCCAAGGGCGGTGACGTGCGGGCCGCCGAGGCCACGGTCGAGGCGCCCGCGGTGGGACTGATCACCGCGTCGGCATCCTTGGCCGATGCGCGGTCCACGGCCGACGTCAGGGCGGTCGTCGCCGACGGGGCCGCCTTCGAGCTCACGGGCATGCTCGCGCTGCGTGCCGACGGCATCAACATCGCGCACGCCACGGGGGGCGGCTTCGTGCTCGGTCTCGTGGGCGCCAACCTCCTCAACGCCAGCGCGACGGCCTCGGGGGGGCACCGGGCCTACACCGGCGCCGGCGTCACGCTGCGCGCCGGCGGTGTCGAGATCCGCGCCAGCGGCGTCGACCGCGCGCGCAGCAGTGCGGACTCCACCGACCTGTCCGGGCTCGGCGGCGTCGGCTTCAGCTTCTCGAAGGCCATCGTGGCGCCCACCGTCGATGCGCGCATCGGCCTGGGCAACACCGTCGATGTCGCGGGACAGGTGAGCGTCAATGCCCGCAGCGTGGCCGACGGCGACGCGCGTGCCGAGCGCTTCGGCGCGTCGCTGGGGGCGGACTTCGGCATGATCAAGGGCACGGCCAGCGTGACGCCGACGCTGGCGGCGC
>CAZQPN010000020.1:1221-5567 GCA_964595215.1 uncultured Rubrivivax sp.
GACTCGAGCGCCACGGCACCCACGAGCGTGGATGCCGGCAGCATCGCGATCCAGGCCGAGCACGGCACGCCCGTCACGCTGTCGGACGGCACGCTGACGAGCATCGACACCGCAGCGAACCTGCTGAGGACGGTCGAGCCGCATGGCCTGATCACCGGCGACCGCATCACCTACGAGCCGGACGACAACCCGGCCATCGGTGGCCTGGAGGCCGGCCGCAGCTATGGCGTGATCGTCCTCAACGACCAGACCGTGGTGCTGGGCAATCCTTTCGTCGCCAGCGACGTCGCCGACGGTTTCGACACCATCCGCTTCGCGGCCCAGCACGGCCTGTCCACCGGCGACACGATGATCTACGACCGGCTGCTCGACAGCTCGGGCAGCATCGGCGGCCTGGTCAAGGGGCAGGCCTACTACGTGCGCGTGATCGACGCGCAGACGATCAAGCTCGGCACGTCGCTGGCGCAGGTGACGCAGGGCCTCAAGGCGTTCGGCACCGGGGCCGTGGACGCGGTCAGCGACACCGTCACCCTCGCGGCACATGGCTTCGTGAACGGCCAGGCGGTCACCTACCGCGGCCCGCGCAGCGCCACGTTCGACGGCTACGCGGTCGACGAGGGCGCAGACCACATCGCGATCGGGACCTCGCCCAACGGCAACGACTTCGTCGACGGTGACCGGGTGACCTACACCATCGCCAGCGACGACGGGCGGACTGCGGTGGCGCTGGGTGGCCTGTCGAACGGCGCAAGCTACTACGTCAAGCGCGTCGACGCCAACACGGTCAAGCTGGCGACCACGCTCGACAACCTGAACGCCGGCCTCTTCATCGACCTCGCGCGCAGCACCGCGGCGGACCTCACCCAGCACACGCTGGTGCGCTTCGGCGAGCAGGCCGTCACCGGGCT
This sequence comes from uncultured Rubrivivax sp., assembly GCA_964595215.1. GTDB lineage: Bacteria > Pseudomonadota > Gammaproteobacteria > Burkholderiales > Burkholderiaceae_C > Rubrivivax. Next base: position 2,130 of record CAZQPN010000020.1, read on the forward strand.
CGACGAGGGACGCACCTATTACGTCCAGCGCATCGATGCCGACCGGTTCCAGTTCGCCGCGACCGCCGGCGGAGCGGCGATCGACCTGGAGACCAGCGGCGTCGCGGGCACGCACTACGTGGGTGTCGAGGGCATCGACCTGTCCGGCACGGGCGTCACCGGGCAGCACTATCTGGAGCACGACCTCAGCGGCAGCCTCGTCGGCGCGCAGCGGCTCGCCGGTGCGGGCGGACTGGTCGGCACCGCCGACGCCTTCGGGGTGGACGGCATCTCCTACGCCAACGGCACCGGGCCGTCGTTCGCCCTGGGCATCGCCGCCGTCGGTGCCTATGCCGCGGTCGACGTCAAGCCGCAGACCGACGTCGGGGTCGGCGACGGCGCTCGGCTCACGGCCGCCGGGAACGTCACGATCAAGGGGGTCGTCCACGGCAATGTCGATGCCGAGGCCGGGGCCTCGGCCGGCGCGCTGCTCGGCGGCTTCGGGGTCGCCAACGTCGCCCTCACGCTCGACCTCGACACCCAGGTCCGGGTCGGCGCCGACGCGCAGATCGACGCCGGTGGCGACATCGAGGTCTGGTCCGAGAACCGGCATGTCGCCAAGGGCGAGGCCGCCGCGGGCGCGGCCGCGGCGGCCATCAGCGGCGCAGGGGCGAATGCGGTGGCGCAGGCGCGGCCGACGACCGTCGCGGAAATCGCCGCCAACGCCCGGCTGCACGCGGAAGGGGACATCGCGATCAGCGCCCGCATGGGCGCCGAGGGTGACGTGTGGGCCGGCTCGGCGGCTTATGCGCTGCTCGGGTCCGGCGGCCCGGCCTACGCCTACTGGTCGGTGGGCGAGGCGAGCGACGGCTTCTCGACCGCGCCGCGCGAGACGCGGGTCGTCATCGGCAGCGGCGCCAGCGTCCGCGCCGAGGACGAGGTGGACCTGCTCGCCTCCGTGTCCGACAGCCACATCGTCGCACGGACGTCCTCGTCGGCGGCGTCGGCCTTCTATTCGGACCCCGACGCCGAGTCGCGGACGTTCTTCAACTCGGTCGCGCTGCTGGACGTGCACGCCGGTGCCGAAGTGATCGGCGTCAACAGCCTGGACGCCGTCTCGCGCCACATCGACGTCGACATGACGGCGAACGGATACGCCGAGGGCGGCAGTGCGTTCGGCGCGCCGGACGCCGACAGCTGGGCGATCCAGCGCCAGAACTCGCGCGTCATCACGGCCGACGGCAGCGCCTTGGGCAGCAAGCTGCTCAAGGTGCATGCGCTGGTCGTCGATCCGACGACGCGTGCGCTGCAGGGCGCGCCCGGCTTCTCGTTGAACATCTTCGACGATCGCGGTGGCACGCATGTCGAGACCACCTTCAACCGCCTGATCACCTACAACGGCGACGCCATCTTGCTGTCCGCGCCGACGCCGGAACTGGTGATCGACGCCAGCGGCAGCATCGTGCTGGCCGAAGGGGTCGCTGCCGTCGACGAGGGCTCGCGCATCGTCGTGCAGGACATCCGCAACGATGGCAATGCGGGGCGGATGGAGATCCTGACCAATCCGCTGATCATCGACACGGGTTCCGTGCCCCTGCCGTTGAACGGCCAGATCGACGGTGACCAGGGCACGGTCATCGTGCGCCACACGTGGGAGACGGTGCGGCTGGTCAACCACTCGACCAAGGATCTGTGGATCGGCGACATCGACCCGGTCGACCGCAGCGGGCGGGCGCAGGTCCAGATCGACGTCGACGTCAACGACTACTCGTTCGACATCGCGCACGACTTCGCGCCGACCTTGATCACGATCGACAACGTCGGCGCGCTCGGCGCGGCCAACGTCGTCCTGGATGGCCTGATCGACAACCCGATCGGCGACACGCGGATCCACGCCGAACGCGGCAGCGTGCTGTCCACCGGGACCGGCTTGCTTCGAAGCAACGTCGCGACGCTGACCGCGGCGCAGAACATCGGCACGCTGCCGCCGGTGACCGTCGGGTCGTACTCGCTGGGCCGGGTGACGATCGAGCTGGTCGGAAGCCACGGCCGGCCGACGGACCTGGATACCGTCAGCGGCGGCGACCAGGCGCTGTCCCTCAAGGGTCTCGACCGGGACCCGGCCGGCGCCACCTTCGTGCTCCAGCTCGGCGTGCTGGACGCGGGGTCGAACCTCGACATCGTCGTGCAGCCTGCGCTCGAGCAGCTTGCGCTGGACAATGCGCCGTCGGGCTACCTGGTCGACGTCAGCTGGTATGCGCCCAGTCTGGACGCCGCGTACGATGACGGCAGCCCCGACAGCGGGACCAACCTGCGCACGACGACGTCCTACGCGGAGCACTATCCCGAACCGGATGCCGGCGGCCCGCCGTATGACCCCCCGCTGGGCATCTTCGGGACCGGGACGACCGGGGTCGATACGCAGCTCAACGCCGTGCTGCTGAAGGCCGGCGGCGACATCCGCATCGTTGGCAACCACGGCGCGACGCGGATCTCGATCACGGCCGGCACGGACCTCACGGGTGACGGCCGCATCGATGTGGAGACGAATGGCCGCATCGAGCTGACCGAGGTGGCCGGCGACCTGCGCGCGGGCCTCGTCCGCTCGACATCCGACGACGTCGTGCTCACGGCGGCCGCCGGCATCGTCGACGCGTCGGGTGACGTGGCGGCCGACGTCGTCGGCCGGCGGCTCGAGCTGCGGGCGCTAGCTGGCGCCATCGGCAGTGCATTCAACGATCTCGAGATCGACAGTGCCCATGCGTCGGCGGGCGACGTGTGGGTGCACGCCGCGGCCGGGGTGTTCCTGCACGAGCGCGGTGGCAGCCTGACCATCGATCAGGCCTTGGCCGGGCCGGGCTCGGACCTGCGGCTGACGACGCTGGACACCGGCGCCGACGGCGAGGACATCGTCGTCGCGGCGTCCAAGCTTGTCAGCGCGCTCGGCGGATCCATCACGCTGAACGCCGGCGACTCCCTACTGATCCATGGCAGCGTGCTGGCGCTGACCAACCTGTTCTTCAACGTCGATCATCGCAACGCGGACCGCGGCGTGGGGGCGCAGGCGAACCTGCGCAACGCCACGCTGGCAGGCAGCCGGCTGACCCTGCGCGGCGACGAAGATGACGACCTGCTCGATGCCACCGGGCACGCCGTGCGGGTGTTCGCCTACGGCTTCGGCGGCAACGACCAGATCTTCGGCGGCACGCTCGCCGACGAGCTGCACGGCGGTGACGGGGCCGACCGGATCACCGGCCACGCCGGCAGCGACTTGCTGGTCGCCGGCCGTGGCATCGGCGACGTGCTGCTCGGGGGCGACGGCGACGACCTGATCTATGGCTCGGCCGACGGCGCGGACGCCGACCCCGATTTCGCGGACGCGGTGCGCTTCGGCGATGTCATCGACGGCCATTTCGGCAACGACCACCCAGCCCTTCTGATTTGCATAGTCGCGGCACA
>CAZQPN010000020.1:5577-15327 GCA_964595215.1 uncultured Rubrivivax sp.
GGTGCGCTTCGGCGATGTCATCGACGGCGGCGCCGGCAACGACACGATCTTCGGTCTCGGCGGTGCGGACGACATCGTGGGTGGCACCGGCGACGACTGGATCGACGCCGGCCCGGGCAACGACCGGGTGCAGGGCGGCGCCGGCGCCGACATCGTGTTCGGTGGCCTCGGCAACGATCGAATCTGGGGTTTTGCCGTCCTGGACGCCGGCGACGACGGCGCCCGCGACCGGCTGTATGGCGAGTGGGGCGACGACGAGCTGATCGCGGGCAGTGGCGACGACGTCGTCGACGGCGGCTTCGGCAACGACCTTCTCATCGGTGGCGCCGGCGACGACAGGCTGATCGCAGGCCACGGCCTGAACACGCTGCGCGGCGGAGACGGCGATGACCTGCTCGAGGGGTCCGACGACGGTGCCGACGATCTGCAGGGTGACGCTGGCCACGACCGGCTGTGGGGCTACGCGGGCAACGACCGGCTCGACGGCGGCAGCGGCGACGACATGCTCGAGGGCGGCGACGGCGACGACGTGTTGATCGGCGGCGCCGGCAGCGACGTGCTGATCGGCGGCGCGCAGCATGACCTCCTGTATGGTCACATCGTCGGCGGCGCCGACGACGACCATGCGGTCGACTGGCTGTTCGGCGACTTCGGCACCGGCGGCAACGAGGTCGGCGCAGGGCGTGACCGGCTCTATGGGCAGGGCGGCAACGACCTGCTCTACGGCGAGGGCGACGACGACCTGATCGAGGGCGCGGCCGGCTTCAATCAGGCCGAGGTCAGCGGCGGGGCTGGCAACCTCATCGACTTCGGCAATCCGGGGGACGACGCGGCCTTCGTCGCGCCCGTGGCCACGGCCGAGCCGGCGCTGCTGCCGGTCGATTACGCGATGGACCGCGCCGCTGCGAGCCTGCCCGACTACGCGGTGGCCCGAGCGCGCTGGGGCGACCTGGCGGGCGCGGCCGCACAGGACGGGCTGTCCGGCAGCGGTGGCCTGTCCACCGATCCGGTGATGGCCGTTTCCGCGAGCGGGTCGCAATTCATCGCCTGGACCGACACCCGCAGCGGCAACCCGCAGATCCTGGTCGCCCAGCTGGTTGCGGGCCAGTGGGTGCAGCTCGGGGGCAGCGCCAGCGGTGATGCGCTGGGGGCAGGCGTGTCCCGGTCGGTGGGCGCAGCCTCGATGCCGAGCATCGCCATCGATGGCGCGGGTGCGCCCATCGTCGCCTGGACGGCAGATCACGCTGGCGGCCGCGACATCCGCGCGGCGCGTTGGAATGCCGGCAGCGGCACGTGGGAAGCCCTGGGCGGCTCGCTGGACGCCGCCGGCCTGTCCGGCACGGCCACCGCCGGCCAGGCAAAGGTCGTGGTGACGGCGGCCGGCCCGACCGTGGTCTGGCTGGACGGCGCAGCCGGCGAGCAGCGCATCTACGCGCGCACCTTCAGCGGCGGGGTCTGGCAGGAAACCCACACCGGCTCGGCGACGGCCGGCGGCATCGCCGGTGGCAGCGTGGCGCAGGACGTGCGTGACCTCGCCGTGGCCGCCGACGGCGGCCGCGTGGCCGTGGCCTGGACGGAGATGACCGGCGGTGTGCGCCAGGTCATGCTGCGCGAACATGCGGGCGCCGGCTTCGTGGCGTTGTCGGGCTCCGCGTCCGGCACCGGGGTGAGCGGTGTCGCGGACGCCGCGCTCGCGGGCAGCGTGTCGCACAACACCTCGCCGAGCGTGGCGTACTTCGGCGGGCAGCTGTTCGTCGCCTGGCAGACGCACTCGGACCAGGGGCCTGCGCTCGCCGTGGCGTCCTTTGAGTCGACGCCCGCACGCACGCTGTCGCTCGTCGATGCGTTCCAGGCCCCCCAGGACCTGCCCGTCTCGCCGGTGCTCACCGCAGGGGGTGACGCGTTGCGGCTGCTGTGGGTGCGACAGTCCCTGTCGAACCAGCCCACGGAGCTGTTCGCGCTGCGCCTGTCGGATGGGCACTTCGTGGAGGAGCTGGCCGGCGACGCCACCGGTGGCGGACTCAGCCGGACCGGTGGTCAGGCCACGCAACTGGTGGCGGCGACGGATGCGAGCGGGCGCACCAGTGTCGCCTGGCTCGACAGCCTGAGCGGTCAGCCGGAGATCCACGCGCGCGGCATGAGCCAGGCGGTCGTGCGCAGCTTCACGGTCAGCGGTGACGGGGCCTTGCAGGCGCTGCTGGATGCGCAGGACCTCGGCGCCGGCGACGCCGTCGTCGTCCAGGGCGTGATCACCGGCAACGTCGTGGTCGCTGCCGGGGATGCCGGCGTCACGATCCTCGGCGCGCCCGGCGCCGAGATCGTCGGCAACCTGACCGTGCAGGCGGGCGCTGCCGGCGTCACGCTGCAACGGCTGAACATCAGCGGAGCGCTCACCGTCCAGGGTGCGGCCGACTTCACGCTGTCCGAGACCCGCGTCGACGGCCAGGTGTCGGTGCAAGGCACGCAGGGCACGCAGATCACGGCCAGCACCCTGAGCGGCCTGTCGCTGCAGGGCGCGGTCAGCCAGGTGGTGATCGACGCCAACGTCCTCGGCGGCAACGTGTCGGTCGACGTGAGCGCCGGGTCGGCGGTCACGGGCCTGCAGCTGACCCGCAACACGATCCAGGGTGTCGAGGGCGTCGTGCTGTCGGCCACGGCCGAAGGCCGCATCCGTGACAACCTGATCCGGTTCGCCGGCACGGGCCTGCACATCGCCGCCGCGTTCAGCGGCCTGATCGACGGCAACACGCTGGCCGGCAACGTCACCGGCGTGCGCTACGAGGCCGCGGCGGCGCTGGCGGACAACATCATCCGCGACAACACCGTCGGCATCCGCACCAGCGTGGGGGGCGAGATCGCCGGCCTGGGTTTCGTCGCCGGATCCGGCGTCAACGAGCTCGTCGGCAACACCACGGGCATCCAGTCGGTCGGCGCGCAGTTCCAGCGCCAGCATGTCCGCGGCGGCACGGTCGGCGTCACGGGCAGTGGCATCGTCGGCGGGACATCGCTCGACACGGCCAACCACATCGAGGGGGCGGCCACCGGCATCGCGAACTTCACCGGCACGGTGCAGTACAGCCGCATCAGCGGCAATGACGTCGGCATCGAGGTGACGCCTGCCATGGGCGGACTCGAGGTCTGGCACAACCTGATCTATCGCAACACGACGGCCGGCCTGCGCATCACGGGCACCGCCGACGTGCGCGTCTTCCACAACACCTTCTACGCGCCCACGGGCGACAACGTCCGCATCCAGGGCGGCAGCTCGGCCGTCGAGCTCCAGGGCAACATCCTGTGGGCCGACAGTGGCTACGACATCTACGTCGCCAACGACTCCCAGGCCGGTTTCTTCAGCGACCACAACAACCTCTACAAGACCGGCACGGGCAAGCTCGTCTTCTGGACCAAGGACTTCCACGACGTGCTCGACTGGCAGGCCGACGTGGCCCGCTACGACCAGCACTCGATCGGCGCCACGGTGGTCAACCCGCGCTGGGCCGAGCCGCGCTTCGTCGACCGCGCGGCCGACGACTATCGGCTCCACGCCGTGACGGCCGGCCTTCGCTTCACGAGCCCCGACATCGACGCGTCGAACGTGGTGCTCGATCAGTCGGTGCCGCCGCATCACCTGAACCTGATCGCCAATGGCGGTTTCGAGAGCGGCCTGGACGGCTGGAACGTCAGTGCCGGCGCGCTCGTGGGCAGCAGCACCCCGTCGGCCTACATCGGCAGCCAGTATTTCGAGCCCGGCAGCGTCGCGCAGGGCTTCGCCGAGCAGAGCATCGACCTGCTGGCCGCTGGTTTCACGGCCGACCGCATCGACTCCGGCTTTCTCGACCTGGCCTTTGGCGGGCGCGTGCGCGCCGGCGCCGAGGCGCCCCGCGACAGTGGCCGCGTGACGCTGATCTTTCTGGACGCGGCGGGCGACGAGATCCGCCGCCAGGAGGTTCGCGCCACCCATGCGGCCGACCGCTGGGAGCTGGTGGGCGACCGTGTCACGGCACCCGTGGGATCGCGCTTTGCCGTCCTTCGCTTCGATGCCCAGCGCGTCACCGGCAGCAGCAACGACGTCTGGTTCGACAACGCCTTCGTCGTCGCCGTGGCGGACGGCTACGTGCCCGACCTCGGGGCCTACGGGGCGGGCACCCACGAGCCGGCGTCGGATCCCGAACGGCGGATCGAACTGCGCTTCCCCGATCTGTACACCGACTGGGAGAAGGCCGAGCCGGTGTCCATCCGCTGGCAGACGGTGAACAACCTGTCGGGTTCGCCGGTGCGCATCGATTTGCTCCAGGACACGCCCGACGGCCCGCGGCTGCTGACCAACATCGTCGCGTCAACGCCGGACGACGGCGACTTCGTCTGGATCCCGGAGACCAGCGGCATCGACTTCGGGACCTACGGACTGAGGATCCAGGTCTCGCTGGTCCAGGCCGGCGCCGTGATCGACCGCAGCCAGGAGACATTCACGGTTCCCGAGGACGGGCAGGCCTACTACGTCGACGACGCCAGCAACGCCGGGGATGCCTTCACGCCCGACGCCGTCGGCGACAACCGTCACACGGGCAAGCTGCCCACGGCGCCCAAGCCGAACCCGGTCAACGTCTTCCGCGCGTACGAACTGCGCGCCGGCGATACCGTGCACGTCGACAGCGGCGATCACCCGATGATCGACCCGATCGCGGTCTCCGGGCTGAACGACGTCAGCCTGCTCGCAGGCCCGGGCATGGGTCGGGACTTCGCGTTCACGATCACAGGCCCGGTGGATCCGACGCAGATCGCGCGCCTGTTCCCGGCCATCGCGGGCGATCGCACCCGCCCGCTGATCGACCTCAACGACGCCGACTTCGTCACCATCGAGCACCTCACGCTGCAGAACGCGCAGCGCGGCATCAACGCGCACGCCGGCTCCGACAGCCTGAACATCGTCCACGTCACGGCCAGCGGCCATGCGCTGCAGGGCTTCAACATCGCCACGGCCTCGCCGTTCGGCGTCTTCGACCACCTGGTGGCCTTCGGCAACGGCGACGATGGCGTGCAGGTCAGCGGATCGATCCTCTCGCTGACCCATTCCTTGTCCTACGGCAATGCCAGGCGCGGCTTCGACCTCAATGCCCGGGTCCTGGGTGAGGTCGCCGACAACGTCGCACGCCATAACAGCGACTGGGGCATGTACCTGTCGGGCACGGGTGCCGGCGTCGTGCAGCGCAACCAGATCTTCCTGAACCGTGACGGCCTGTATGTCAGCAACGGGGTTGGCGGCACGACCACGACCGTCGGCGACACCGACCTGACGGCCGGCAACGGCAACCGGGTGCACGAGAACCTGGGCAACGGCATCACGGCCTACTACGGCGTGCTGGTGGCCGGCAATGCGGTGTTCGGGCACACCGGCGGCAACGCGGTCGGCTTGTACGGCTACAGCAACGTCTCGGCGCGCTCGAACGTCGTCTACGGCAACACGCACGGCATCGAGCTCTGGTACGGCGGCGTGGCCGAGACCAACCGCGTCTACGCCAACGTCCAGGACGGCATCCGGGTCAACGCGGCCGACGCGATCGGCAACGTCGTGTACTCGAACGCGGTCGGCATCCGCAGTTCGCTGGCGAGCAGCACGGAGCGCGTGCTGCGCAACAACCTCGTCTACGGAAACACGTCGGGCGGCGTGATCGGCTCCGGGTCCGGCCTGACGGTGATCAACAACACCATCGTCCAGCCCGCCGGCGACGCCTTGCGTATCCAGGACAACGCCAGCAACACGAAGATCTTCAACAACATCCTGCAGGCATCGGTCGGCTACGCGATCAACGTCGCGTCGAACAGCCAGGTCGGCTTCCAGTCGGACTTCAACATCTTCGTCGCGAACCCGGGCGTCGCGCTGGCCTTGTGGCAAGGGGTCGATCGCAACACGCTGGCTTCCTGGCGCAGCGCGTCGGCGACCGACTTCAACAGCCTGGTCGCCGACCCGCTGTTCGTGGATCCGGACGGCAGCGACGGTGTCCTGGGCTTCGCCGGTCTGGCGCAGGACGGGCGCGACGACGACTTCCACCTGCGCAGCGTCGACGGCGGCGTCGCCGGCGGCAGCGGGCTGGCGCCGGTGCGATCGGCCGTCAGCGGCCTGCCGATGATGCTGGCGCCGACCGACCTGGTCTCCGATGCCTCGTCGCCAGCCATCGACCGCGGCCGTGCAAGCGATCCGTACGATCTGGAGCCTGCCCCGAGCGGCGGCTACATCAACATCGGTGCCTACGGCAACACGGCGCAGGCCGCGCGCAGCCCTGTCCAGTACGTCACCGTGCTCGCGCCGAACGGCGGCGAGCGGCTGGGCCAGGGCAGCACGGCCGAGATCCGTTGGCGTTCCAGTGGCTTCACCGGCAACGTCAACATCGACGTGCGGGGCGGGACGATCGCGAGCTTCACGCCGCTGGGGACGAACGAAGCCAACGACGGCAGCTTCTCGTGGCTGGTCGACTCGGCGCTGTATGCCGTCGGCACCGACTACGAGATCCGCATCACCTCCATCGACGCGCCGGCGGTGGCGGACAGCTCGGACAGCGCGTTCGCCGTCATCACGCCGATCCGTTTCTACTACGTCAACGACGGCAGCACCGAGGGCGACGAATTCACCACGGCGGCGGGCGACGACGCCAACGACGGCCTGTCGCCCGACCAGCCCAAGGCCACGCTGCGCGCGGTCCTGGACGCCTACGATCTGCAGCCCGGCGACGTCGTGCTGGTCGACGCCGGCCTGTACAGCCTGGGGGCCAACATCGTCATCACGGTGCAAGACTCCGGGGTGACGATCCAGGGCGCCAGCGATGGCAAGACCACCCTCAACCGCGGCAACACCAACACCGGTGCCTACGTCATCGAGCTGCAGGGTGCGGACGATGTGACGCTGCAGGGGCTGGGGCTGACGGGCGGGTATTACGGCGTGTACGCGGCCAGTGGCCAGGATGGCGACCGGCTGAGCATCGTGGACAGCCGGGTGTGGAGCAACGCGTACCGCGGCATCGCGCTGGGCACGAGCAACGACTTCGCGGTGATCAGCGGCACGCGGGTGTGGAACAACGCGTCGGGGGGCGTGTTCGTCTCGGGCACGGACGCGCTGATCGAAGGCAACGAAGTCTTCCGCAACGGCAGCAATGGCATCGACGTCGACGGCGTGCGCGCGCGCGTGCTGGACAACACGGTCTACGGTCACAGCGGCTACGGCATCCAGGTCAACAACAGCAGCAACAACGCTGCCGACGTCACGCTGGTGCAGGGCAACCGTGCGTTCGACAACAGCTACGGCATCAACGGCAACTACGGCCGGGTGCTGGTGCAGGGCAACGAGGCGTGGGCCAACGGCAACTACGGCATCAGCGTGTACTACGGCGCGCAGGCCGTGGGCAACCTGAGCTGGGGCAACGGCAGCGACGGCATCTACGTCTACAACAGCGTCGCGCGCGACAACCGCGTGTGGGCCAACGCAGGCAACGGCATCTACACCGTCTACGGTGGCGATGTCGACGGCAACCGCATCTATGGCAACGCCGCGGCCGGCGTGCGCATGGACAGCTACGACAACTGGGTTCATAACAACGTCATCGAAGGCAACGGCACGGCCGGCGTGCTGGCCAGCGGCGCATCCAGCTCCAGCCGGATCGCGCTGGTGGAGAACAACACCATCGCGGCCATCGGCGCGACCAACGCCATCCAGGTGCAAGGCAACAGCACCGCCATCCTGCTGCGCAACAACATCCTGGAGCTGCGTGGCAGCGGACATGCCATCTACGTCAACGCCGACAGCCAGCGCGGCTTCCAGTCGGACTACAACCTGTTCATGCTGGGTGCGCAGGGCAAGGTCGCGTACTGGGAGGACAGGCCCTTCGCCAACCGCACCGACTGGTTCTACGAAGTCGGCTTCGACCGCAACAGCGTCACCGCCGACGCGCAGTTCATCGACCCCGACGGCGCCGACGACACCGTCGGCTGGGTGGGCGCGGTCGTGGATGGCAGCGTGCGCATCGTCGACGACGGCGACCCGACGTTCCAGACCACGGGCACGTGGACGGGGCTGACGATCGGCCGCGACGGCGATGCGCTGACGGCGGCCGTCGACGCCAGCAACGTCACTGCCACCGCCAGCTGGACCTTCAACGGGCTGAGCGCGGGCTACTACCGCATCGCCGTGACGTGGCCCAACACCCAGCAGGCGGCCACCAACGCCGACTACACCTTCCACGACGAGGACGGCGCGCCCATCGGGCTGACGGCGGTCAACCAGAACTACACCACACCCAACGGCACGAGCGGCGGGCAGTTCCAGGACGCCGGCAGCAACTGGCTGAGCCTGGGCATGATGCGCATCAGCGGCGAGAGCCTGACGGTGACGCTGGACAACCTGGCCAGCAACGTCAAGGTCGTGGCCGACGCGGTGCGCATCGAGCGTGTGGCGGGCGACTTCGGCGGCGACGACAACGTGCAGCTGCTGCCGGGCTCGCCGGCCATCGACCGCGGTGACCCCAACAGCGACCGGGTGGGCGAGACCCGCCCGGCGGGCAACCGCATCGACCTGGGCGCCTACGGCAACACCGCCGACGCCGCCACGAGCCCGAGCGAGCTGATCCAGATCCTCAGCCCGAACGGGCTGGAAAAGTACGAGCTCGGCGAGCCGGTGACGGTGGCCTGGCGCTCGGCCGGGCTGCTGCCGTACGACACGGTGTTCCTGATGAACGCCGGGCAGCCCAACACCGACACCGGTGCGGTGGACAACTGGCTGGCGCAGGCCCAGCGCCGCATCGACAGCAGCGGCTCGTACGGCAACTACAACGGCACCACCCTCGATCTGAGTGCGCTGGGTGCGGATGCGGCGCCGGAGGCCGTATACCGCAGCTACGCCTACGCCTACAGCGGCGTGGGCAACACGATGAGCTACCAGCTCGACGCCACGGACGGGCAGTACGAGCTGGTGCTGCACTTCCTGGACCCGAGCAATATCGGCGTCGGGCAGCGCCAGTTCGACATCGTCGTCAACGGCGTGACGGTGGCGGCCAGCTTCGACGTGCGCGCGGCCGCCGGGGCGGCGTACACCGCGGTCACGCACCTGAGCACGGTGGACCTCAGCGGCGGGCAGGGCCTGCGGCTGGATCTGGTCAACGTCAGCGCCAGCTACGGTGCCTTCGTCAACGGCATCGAGTTGCGGCGCGTGAACGCCAACGGCGTGGCCAACCCGGTGCTGGCGCTGGAGGTCTCCACCGATGCCGGCGCGAGCTGGACCACGGTGGCCACCGGTCTGACGATGGACCGCCATGGGCGCGGGCAGACCACCTGGACGCCTGACGCCGAGACGGTGGGCAACACCGCGCTGCTGCGCATCAGCGCGACGGTCAACCCCGCCGGCAGCCCCATCACGGTCAGTGACACCAGCGACGAGGGCTTCCTCGTGGCCAATGCCGGGCGCCACTTCTACGTCAACGACGCGAGCCTGGTGGGCAACGAGTACACCACCGCGGCGGGCGACAACGCCAACTCGGGCAAGAGCGCGGACCGGCCGATGGCCAGCCTGGCAGCGCTGCTGCGCGCCTACGACCTGGAGCCTGGTGACATCGTCTACGTGGACACTGGCACCTACAGCCTGGCCACCAACGTGGTGCTCACCGCGCAGGACAGCGGCGTGACCCTGCGCGGCGCCTCGCAGCCCGGCCACGAGACCACCCTCAACCGCGGCAACACCAACACCGGTGCCTACGTCATCGAGCTGCA
>CAZQPN010000020.1:15427-15915 GCA_964595215.1 uncultured Rubrivivax sp.
GGGTGCGGACGATGTCCGTATCGAGCACCTGGGCCTGACCGGTGGGCGCGGCGGTGTCTTTGCCGGCAGCACGGCGGATTCGGATCGGATCACCATCGCCAACAGCCGCGTGTGGGGACACACGACCGGCCATGGCGTCTACATCGACAGGAGCAACGAGGACTTCTCGCTGCTCGCATCCGAGGTGTTCGGCAATGGCACCTACGGGGTGGATGTCCGAGGGGCCGGCGCGCTGGTCGCCGGCAACGACGTCTACGGTAACTCGCAATACGGGATCCACGCCAGCGGTCCCACGGGCACCGCCATCCGCATCGAGGGCAACCGTGTCCGGGAGAACGGCACCCGGGGCATCGATGTCGACGGCAACGTCGACGTCGTCGGCAACGACGTCTTCGGCCACGTGGGCAGCAGCCGTTACGGCATCGTGCTGTCGTCAGGCGCGCGCGCGGCCGGCAACCTGGTGCACCACAACACGATCGGCATCAGCG